>JAJZAS010000108.1 GCA_021799325.1 Bacillota bacterium
TCTGATTCGATGACCAATTCGTTATCCTCAGGACTGGCGTATAGTGCGATAAGTTGGCTGTTCGCGTGTATCTCCTGCGTGACGGCCTCGGCATTATCTACCCAGCACGGTGCATGAATGCCATAGTGCTCCTGGAGCGTGTCAATGATGTCTAGCCCCACAAGAATCTGCATGCCGTGGTTGAGTCCTTTGTTGTACGGGACCCCGTTGTAAAGCGCTTCGCATGTCTCTTTTATGCCTTCATTGATCTGGCGATCAAACAACTTAAATCGGGTGTGTTTGAATTTGGCGTTAATTTTCGATTCCAAAAGATTTACCTTGGTGATGATAAATTGATCAGTTAGATAGAGTTGCGATTCAAGTTCTTCAAACTCAACAGCTAACTTCTTTTGTTGTTCGGATAGTTCTGCGATACGGTCATCAAGCATTTGGATCTGAGCAAAAGCAGCGTGTTGACGTTCGATCAATTGGAGTTCATTGCGAAGATCAAGAATATCTAGTTTCATGCGTTCTGACACTGAATAGGTAGAATGCTGAATTTCACTGATCAGTTGATGCACCTGCTCTAGTTCCACATGCTTGGCGATGTAGGCCGGATCTATCGTCACGTCCTTCATCTGCGCTTGCAGGGCTTCGAGTTTGGCGCGTTCCTGTTGTTCGATTTCGCGCTGGCGACTCAACTGTTCCGTTAACTCATCGTGTTGCTTTTGATCGGTATCGAGTTGGGATTTCAACTCAGCAATTTTGTTTTTCGCCGTTGCTGCTCGCGTTTGAATATTCTCCAAATCCTTCGACTTTTTGCGATTAAACTCCGCCGCTGCCTTGTCGTGCGCGGCTTGGATCTGATCGGAAGGTAACGCCTGTCCGCATGCCGGGCAGTTGTCGTCGTGGGCGTACACAAATTGTTGTTCGTCCACTTCCACCCATTTGTCACGTAACTCGTTCAGCGTCTTTTCTGCGTTATCGATCCAGTCTGGATAATTATTTAACCCAACCTCAGCAACACGTATATCCCGCTCAATCTGCTGGACTTTCATGGTTGCTTGCATGACTGCTTTGTTTTGCTCAACAATCGCCTGTGAAGTGGACTCATTCAGTCGATTTTTGATATCCAGCAACTCGCCTTCAATCTCACGCGCCCGTTTCTTCTGTTCGGCAACTTCCCCACCAGTTAAAAGTCGATTGAGTTCGGTTTCTTTCTGCTGGACGGCATTTCGCAATTCGATAATCTGAGTCTGAAGGTGAACTGCATCACCTTCCATCTTCGGTTTTGCCCGCTCGGCCTCGTCGATCCGCACCGGGATGCGTTCAAGTTCATCATTGATTTCCTTTCGCTGTGTCAAGATGACTTTTCGATGATCTTCCAATTTGCGTTTGCCAAGAATCGATGGCAATTTTTCTAACTTAGTATTCGATGTGATTACCTCCGCGTCCGATATGTCACCCGCAACTTCTAGCAAAATTTTGCGTTGGTCTTGCCAACTAAGTACCTCATTGAAGTAAGCAGGATTTGTTAGCAGTTTGAAAACGTCCTCTTCAACGATCTGTGCTACGCGCGCCTTGTATTCACTCTGCTTAACGGGAACCCCGTCAATAAAGTAGTCAGTGGTATGGCCGGAAAATTCTTTTTCAGGACTGTTGCGCTTCTTTGTCCATTTTTCCGAGTAAACTTTCTTAAGCGTGATCGGCATCCCATCAACACGTAAGACGCCTTCCACCGAATGATTAAGATAATGCTCCGGTTCACTGTTGACATCGAGCGATTTAATTGCAAAGTCCTTGCGATTCAAACTGTCTTTATCAAAAAGCAGCCAGAAAAATGCACTGAACAATCTTGTTTTCCCGGCTTCATTCGGCCCATAGATAAAATTCTTTATTCCGAACTGGATGAACACATCTTGTGCACCCTGGTAATGCATCAAGTGCAAACTTTCTAATGTGATGTCCAACTTTTCCTCACCCCTCAATCGTGGTACTACTACATGTAGTGTGTATTTGCTCTGCGCCTCATCAGTTCGCGGCTGATGTGGCGTTTTTGTTTTCAGATAAAATCTGCAAAATTTCTTCTGCCTCTTCCTTAGCCCGGATTGCAAATTCCTTTGCATCTTTTTCCGCTAATCTAGCTGCTCTTTGATTGATTTCCTTTGTCATGGAGGAAAGTGCAAAATACGCATAATCACTCATGTTTGCATCAGTTGGAGTTTGTTCGCCCTCATCATCAAATGTGCTAAAGTTCAAGATGATTTTTGAAGGCTCATCTTTAACCCGAGAAATAGTTACCTTTATCCAGTCATTATCAAAGAATGCGGCAATGTCCCTTGCTGCTTTGTAAGCATCGATGTAACTCAATGTTTCTAACCTCCTCTATAGGCTTGATCCATAAATCATTCCGATGTACCAAGCGCCGATCAATGCGGCGAATAGCAATACCACCACTGTGCTGTCAATGATGTCCTCGTGGTGCTTGTCCCAAAGCTTTGTCCAGCGCCGCATCCAGTACGCGCTCGAAGTCTTTCGCCAAGTGGCACTCTGGACATGGCCATGCGGTGCATTCCTTGCATCTTTCGCGATGCTTTCTTGCGGCTGTGGCAAGTTCACGGTAATCATTCCTGCTCAAACTCCTTCCTTCAATCGCTTTGATCACGCTTCCATCAACCTCCTTATTGCGGCCTCAATGACTTCCTCCACGGTGTGGCTGAATGGCGCGTGTGATTTGATTTCAAATGCAATGCTTGTCCCTGTAGTCACTGCCACATGGGCAGCGGCTAAGCTGGTGAGTTGTTTCTTTTTCTTGCGTCTTCTCCCACCGTGCCGGATGTGGCCGCTCATTGGCTCACCGACAACCCTTCGACTCTTTTGAACAGCTTCACGAAGTAGACTTGTCCCTTCCCAGTCACTTTGGGAGTCCTGCTGAGTGTGACGTGACCATCCGAGTGGACGATTGGTGTTTCTTTGATTTGAAACAACCCCAGTTCCATTGCGCGTTGCGTTGGGCTGTTGTAGTCGGCGCTTTTCTGTTTGATGAGGAACCCGCGTTCGCGCAATTCCTCAAATAGACGTTTGGCGCCGATGTCAATACCGTTTTGTTTCGGCACTTTCGCTAGATCGCGGATCAAGATCGTGTCGTGGCTTGTCGTAACCGCATCGGCAAAGAGGACTTTGGGCGCTTGCTCTTGGAGTTGGAATTGATATTCAGATGCGCGTTGTTCAGCCTCGATGCGCTTTTTGGATTCTTCAATTCGACCAAGTTCCGATTCTCGCGCCATTTCGATGAGTTCAAGACGAGTCAGTTCGCGAGGAGTGCCATATGAGCCGGTTTTGCGAATCGACGGAATCACCTCGTGTGTGATCCATCGTTTGAATGCTTTAGCTTCGGGTTTGTTACTCCTGATGACCAACGAATACAAACCGCTTTCGCTCACAACTGCCATGTCTTGATCTCCGCTAGGGGTATAAACTTTGCTTATACCCTTCTCGTCATCGTCTAATCCCTTGACCGCCATCGCCGGATTGCTGTGTTCGAGTACGTCGCACACATCCTTCGCCACAAACCACGGTTCACCGCTGATGACGACGGTGCGAATCGGTTGCTTGCCTTGGTAAACGAATTGGATCAATTCGTTCATGACATCCTCTCCTCCCACAAACGATCAGCAATAATTTTTGAAAGCACTCGAAATGTCTCGTCAGGATCCGGATCAGCTACGTAAACCGTAGTGAACTTACATATTGAAGTGTTTGGGTCGTCAATGATCTCGGTGACGACATCGCCCACTTTAGGCATTTTCATCACTTCCCTTCGATGGGATTCGTTACTTTTCGGTTATCAAGGAGCGTATAAAATCCGATTAAATGTCAAAAATGATCATGCAGAGGTTTTATTATCACGAAATTGTCCGTGAAAATCGGATTCTTTGCCAAAAAAAACTTGGTCATATTTAACACGATAAAGATTTAACAAATCTACCATCAGATCACGAGGTATGTTCGTGGAATTCCGTTCATAGTAACTGATGGTTTCTGGATTTTTACCAACCCTTTTGGCAACTTCCTTCACTGTAAATCCTAAATTCACCCGCGCTGCGCGAAGTGTCAAGGGCATTTCAGGCATACTTTCACCACCTTTCGCCAAAAATTGTTTTTATTTGTCTATCTGTGGCTAATCATAATCCGATAAAACCGGATTGTCAATAAGCAAAGTAGAAAATATCCGTTTATTTTTCAAAAAATCCGTGTATAATGAAAATCAAGTCGAATATGTAGAGAGGTTGTGAACATGAGAAAAAAATATGGTGAACAAGACTTAAAAACAATGAATAAACAGGCTGAAAACTTACGCAGAATTTTAGTACAAAAGAAAATTTCCCAAATTGAACTATGCGAAAAAACAGGAATAGCGCGAAGCGCAATGTCGGATTATGTAAACGCCAAAACAATGATGTCTCCTGGTAAAATCCACATCATCGCTAACGCATTAGGCGTTCGTAAGTCTGATATTGACCCCGTGGACGATGGATTGAAGCACGACGAAGGGTTTGTCTCTTTGCCTGTTTACGGCAAGGTTTCTTGCGGAGAAGGAATCAGCATTGTTGGCGACATAGAAAGCACGGAAGATACACCAACAGCTTGGTTGAACAGTCACCAGCATTTTTATTTAATAGCATATGGAGATAGCATGATCGACGCCCGAATACAAGAAGGGGATTTATTACTAATTAGAGAGCAAAAGACCATTGAAAATGGAGAAATTGCGGTAGTGGCGATAGATAATGATGCCGTATTGAAAAGAGTTTACTGCAAAAATAATGTGCTGATTTTGCAATCAGAAAATGCGAAATATGAACCCATCGTACTTCATGATGAAGAAATGAGTAGAGCACAAATATTAGGAAAACTTATTAGAATCATTATTCGTCTGTAGGTGAATAAAATTGAGATCTGCCATATACGCCCGTTTTTCATCGGATCAGCAGCGCACAGAGTCAATTGACGCACAGATCAGATCCATCAGTGCCTATTGTGACCAAAAACAATATATCATTGTTGCCACCTATATTGACGAGGCCAGATCGGCCACGACTGACCAACGGCCTGAGTTTCAACACATGATTGCTGATGCTAAGCATGGCAAATTCGATGTGGTGATCGTGCATAAGCTGGATCGATTCGCACGTGATCGGTATGATTCGGTGGTATATCGTAGAGAACTAAAGAAAAACGGTGTCCGGCTCGAAAGTGTCTTGGAACGCTTTGACGATTCCCCGGAGTCTGTCATCATGGAAGCGATGATGGAGGGGATCAACGAATACTATAGCCGCAATCTGGCGCGCGAAACTCGCAAAGGGCTACTTGAAAATGCGCTGGCTGGAAAGTGGACAGGTGGCAGACCTCCGTTTGGTTATCGCGTCAATCGAGATACGCTGAAATTAGAGATTGACGAGCGTACAGCTCCAGCTGTTCGTTTTTATTTTGAATCAATGGCAGACGGAAAATCAACAAGATTCATTGCAGACGAGCTAAACGCACGCGGCTATCGAAGTTATACTGGTCGCAAATTTACTCTAAATAGTTTTTGGGATTGGGCGCAGAATAAAAAATACATGGGGGTTTACACATGGGATGTCACAGCAAAAAAAGGAGTGGATGGTAAGCGTAATAGCCACGCGAAAAAAGAAGATGATAAAATCGTTGTGATCAAGGATGCAGTTCCTGCAATTGTGAGCGAAGAATTATGGTACAAGGTGAATGCGCTTATTGGCACTCGTAAAATAGGAGCCGGGAGGTACAAGGCGAAAATGGTGTATCTATTGAGCGAACATGTTGAATGCGGGCAGTGTGGCGCTAAAATGGTAGGCAACAGTTGGGAGCATAAAGGCGTAAGGTATGCTTACTATGAATGCAGCGCGAAATGTGGCGCTAAGAAAATCCGAAAGGGAATGCAGA
>JAJZAS010000109.1 GCA_021799325.1 Bacillota bacterium
ACATCGTCGATCGACGTGGTAGGAGGAAGTCCCTTGGCGACTTCTACTTGATCCATTTTACTCATCCAGCTTAAGATCAAGTGATTGGCCTCTGGTTCTGAGATGACCCCTTGGCGAACGCCTGATTTTTCAATTAATTCAAGCAGATCTTTGCCTGAGAATTTGATCCCATCCTCTTCTAAGGGAGGATCGCGAAAATCTGCATACGCAAACAAACGATCCTTACTCACCGATATTTTAATGTAGTTTGTGATGACTCCTACATTATTTAAGGCGTCTTCTGATGCCATGTAGTTCAACTGTCTCCTTTAAATCACGCTCTCACCAAATTGAGCAGTTCGAATCCCCAACTTGCCTGTCATGCAATCCAGTTCAATGGTCCTTCCAAAATTACCACCTACCGCAGAAGCAACAATAGGAATATTCAGTTTTCCCAATGTCTCTTGAACGGCCTCCACATTCCTTGGGCCTACTCGAATGACCTCGAGTCCATGCGCATTGGCAAACATCTGTGCGCCACCAGCAATTTTTGCTTTTAACCTAGCTTTTGCCGCTCCCAGACTCAATACCATTTCAAGCAAATAAGGAATTCCTGTATCCGCATACTTTGCAGGATTCACTTCTTTGTCCATATTGCTGACAGGGAGCATGATATGAGCCATTCCACCCACTTTTGTCAATTCATCATATAGCGTAATCCCTACACAAGAACCTAGACCCAATGTGCGCAAAGAATCTCCTTCCTTTGCGGCCTTGGCATCTGCCATTCCTACCTTATGAATCATTTTTGAATCTCCATTCCAAGCGCGTGAAGCAACACCACTTCTTGGCCAGGGTCGGGAAGTAGAAAAATATGCGCTTTTTCCATTGCTTTTGAATTATGAATTGAAGTATGTATCACCAAAGCATAATCTCCCATTGGCGCATCAGAGAGCAATCCAATGGTTAGGATAGCTTGAGCCATATCAATCGAGATGTAGGGGATCGAAGGATACATTTTTAACTTTGTAAAATCGGTGAGTGAAGACAAATAAGAAGCAGTTAAAATATTACCCATCTCGCCAAGCGCCGACATTTCCAAGTCATTCAAGAGCTCTATCTGCTTCACTTCAGACAACACTTCACCTGTTAATTGCTTGGCCGAATCCAACGACTGAATAAAAAACATATTCCCGCTCAAGTCTCCAGTCACCTTCAAATAGACACACGCAACAATCGCCTCTGGCCCACCCACAACGTCCGCTATCTCGTCGAATGGAATCAATTCGACTTGGGGAACCTGCATTTCCACCGTTTGATGCAAAATTTGTGACAATGCGGTAGCGGCATGAGCGGCCCCAATATTCCCTATTTCCCTAAGAGCGTCTGCGGCTTCGTCTCCCAGTTGATACTTGTTTGTCACTGTTATACCCCCGTAATCATCTGCACTTGTTGAATTTCATTTTCATTTAAAATCTGATTCAGGTTCAGCAAAACCAGTAACCGATCTTTCAATTTTGCCACGCCGTACAGATAGGTGGCTTTGACACCCCCAATAACATCTGGAGGGGATTCAATGGTATTGCCTTCTATGTCCATCACGTCATTAGCTGCATCTACGATAAGAGCGATATCCTGGTTGTTGTTTCTCACGACGATCAATCGGGATTCAGCAGCGTATTGCTGGGTCGGCAATCCCAGACGTTCACGCAGGTCAATCACTGGAGTAACCACTCCGCGTAGATTGATGATACCCTTTACAAAAGAAATCGTCTGCGGCACGCTGGTGATATCACTGACGCGTTCAATGGACATGACCTGTCCCACATCTACTCCAAAAAACTGGTCTGCCATCTTAAAAACAATTACTTTTATTGATCCATGAAAGTCCATTTCGTTGTCCCCCTTATATGTGCAAAATATGACGAAAATATATCACGATTGACTAATTCCTGCGAGAAAATCACCAATAGAAATCAACGGAAGCACCTGATGGGTCGAATCCAATTCATATGCCGCCTTTGGCATTCCATATACTACACAATCTTTTTCGTTTTCGACAGCGGTGATTCCTCCTTTGATCCTCACTTCATGCAATCCCTTGGCGCCATCTGCGCCCATACCGGTTAGGATTACCGCGCGCTTCGCGCCGTTAAGACTTGCAAAACTATACAAAAAAACATCGACAGATGGACGATGCAAGGTATTGGCAGGATCCGGAGAGTGAATAAGCTGTATTCCTTCTGTTGTTTCCCTCACAAGGAGATGTGATCCGCCTTTTGCCACATAAATATGGCCAGGAACCGCTATCTCCTGATCCTTACTTTCCGACACAAGATGCCCCGTCACCTGTCGTAATCTGTCGGCAAAAGACTTCGTGAAGTTTTCCGGCATATGTTGCACAATAAAGATGATAGAAGATATATTTTTCGGCAATTGTTCCAATACTGTTTGTACCGCTTTCGGTCCACCAGTAGAGGCGCCAATTGCTATCAGTTTAGGAAAAGAATGATTGATTGTACCCACCAGACTCACGCTCATCTCTATGAGTTACGCTTAAAAAACCGCTTAAAGAAAGCCTTTATTCCATGTTCATCCGTCAACTTGAGTTCCTCTGAAAGTGAATTTTTTGCCAGTTGGTTCATGCATTTCGTTACTGCAGACTGAGGTTCTCCTATAACGAAAGGAATTTGTCGATTAACCGCCCTGGAGACGGCAGTATCTTCAAGAACATAACCTAAGATTCTCAAGTTTACCGTTAAAAATTTATTGACCACGAGCATGAAACGTTCCGCTGTCGCAGACCCTTCAACAAATGTTGCCACGCGATTGACCACCAATTGTACACGTGGAACACTTCCTCTAATGGTCATCATCTTCAAAAGTGCATACGCATCTGCTAGCGAGGTGTTTTCCGGTGTAACGACTAGAAGCAGATCATCGCAAAGTCGCATCATTTCTTCCGTTAAGGCACCAAATCCTGCTCCAAAATCAATATATATCTGGTCAAATTCCCCGTCCATACTATGCAATTCATTGGCGAGCCGGGAAACCGCCTTTAGGGAACGCGTCTCATCAGCAGGTATCCCCGCTCCACCAGAAACGAACCACAACCCATGGGGACCTTGCATCATAGCTTTCCTTAACGTAACTTTACCATCAAGAATGTCTTGCAGGCTATATTCTGGTTTTAATCCTAATAGGATATCTATATTCGAGAAACCAAAGTCACCATCTAGAACTGCTACTTTTTTGCCTTGTTCAGCTAGTGTCAATGCCAAATTAAGCACAATATTGGTTTTGCCAACTCCACCTTTTCCGCTGGCCACTGCCACCAATCTCGTCTGTTTTAACGAAGCAGGGGAAAACTGCTCTTTGATCAACTGGCGAAGTGGTTCTGCTTGATCAGGCATGATTTCCACCTCCTGTAAAGCGTTCAAGGAACCATGCGTTGTCTGCAGTAAACAAATCGCTGGGAACATGCTGTCCAGCAGATATATAGGAAAGCGGTAACCGAAGCTGATCTGCCATGGTTATCGCAAGTGAAGGCAAAATGGCTTCATCCGCTTTAGTAAAAAGCAGCCCCTGATAACCAATAGGATCTAAGAGCTCAGCTACCTTAAAAGCTTCTGCGGGACGAGCGGTCAAACTGATGACAAGATAGGTCAAATCTAAGGGTATAGGTTCGATCAATTGCTTCAATTCGTTAATTTGTTCTCTGTCAAGAAAACTTCTGCCAGTGGTATCAATCAATACCAAATCGCAATCCGCCAGTTGGTTAACTGCATCTTGAATTTCGGAAGCTGACTCGGCAATGGCAAATGGAATGTTTAATATATCTGAATACGTCCTCAACTGCTCTACCGCTGCAACCCGAAACGTGTCTACTGTCAATAACCCCACTGCTCTGCCTTCTTTTAATTTCGCATGTGCAGCCAATTTCGCAATCGTGGTGGTTTTGCCTACACCAGTTGAACCGACGAGTGCTACCATTCGATCGTTTGATCTAATGAGACGAAGTGGAGAGGAAGCCGCCAAAGATTCATTGACAAATGCACGCGTGGCTTCTGATATGGACATGCCAGAATCAACAGTCCCCGATTGGTAAGCTTGAAGTTTCTGGATAAATCGTTCCACCAATGAGCTTGAGAGTCCAGTGCTTGTCCAAAGCGATGTGAGATTCTTTAATTCCTCATTCTTTTCTGCGCCAGGCCCCTCTATGACATAATGAGTCAACATGGCGCGCAGTTCCTTCAATTCATTGGCTACCGAATCTTTTGTGGAGTATGCCGCTCTTGCCTGTGCGATATCCTGAAGTGGAGGAGTAGAAACAGGTGCCGGTACTTCTTCAGGCAATTCCGGTTTTTTAGTGATGATCCTCTCTGGTTCCCATTTTCGAATTTTTGGGGATGGATCTTGATCATCTTCCACCACAGATTGAACTCGCTCATTTTTCTCCACTTCAAATCGAGGTTTTTCAATGGTTGCCACGACTTCCCTGGTAGTTCCCGAGTTCGCCTGATATTGCGCCCTGACATTAGCGGGTACTACGGGAGATGCCATTCTGGTATTGTCGACTTTCTTTTCTGGTACAGGCTTTTTACCTATTTGTTTATCCTCATCTACGGCCGCAATGACCTCATAAATAGTTCGACCAAAAAAACCCGCCAGTCCCTGGGCACGAACCTTATGTGAAGAAAGAATGACCGCATCCGGACCAAGCTCAACCTTGATCATTTCCACCGCTTGAGGCATTGATTTTACAAGGTAACGCTTAATGAACATTAAACATTCACCACCCCTCCACTCTCTATAGGCGCATCAGGATCTATCTCTGAATACGATAGTACGTACAGGTCAGGCATGGACCGGATAAACAATCGCCTCACATGAGCCCTGATACCGGGAGAAACAAGCAAAACTGCACTTTTTCCCAAAGAAGCCAACCGGGTAATATGATCATTGACACTTTTCATCAATTGTTGCGCAATTCGCGGATCCAATGCAAGTTGAACACCTTGCTCTGAATGGGACAGATGCTCCTGTATCCTTTTCTCTGTTGCCTGACTGAATGTAATGGCAGTGATAGGTTGGTCCCCTGTTCGGATGAGGGACGTAATCTGTCTGCTCAACCGTTGCCTCACATACTCTGTGAGTTGGTCCGGATCCTTAGTGATCTTTGCATAATCAGCTAAAGTCTCTAAGATCGAGGACAGATCCCTTATAGAAACCCTTTCCAGCAACAAATTCGAAAGTACTCTTTGGACTTCTCCAATCGTCAACGTCTGCGGGATCAGCTCCTCTACCAACACAGGTTGCCTTTCTTTTACCGCATCGATCAGTTGTTTGGTTTCCTGACGGCCAAGTAATTCATGAGCGTGCCGTTTGACGACCTCGGTCAGATGCGTGGCAATGAGCGATGGCGGGTCCACCACTGTATAATTAGCCAGCATGGCCCTCTCCCTCATACTTTCGTTAATCCATTCAGCTGGCAGTCCAAATGCAGGCTCTTTCGTAGGGATTCCCACCACTTCCGGATCTGCTATTCCAGGGCTCATTGCAAGATAGTGTCCCGGATAAATTTCATATCGAGCGACTTCAGATCCCTTAATTCTCATGATATACTCATTTGCCCGCAATTGAATGTTATCACGAAACCGGATCATTGGGACCACTATTCCTAAGTCAAGCGCAATTTGCCGTCGAATCAGTGATACTCTCTCCAATAAGTCTCCGCCTTGTGCGGCATCGACAAAAGGAAAGAGACCATATCCAAATTCAAACTCGATGGATTCTAATTGAATAATGGAATACATGCTTTCCGGACTTTTCGTCGTTTTTGCGCGCTCTGCATCCTCCTGAATCCGCAATTCTTCTTCAGACTTCGCTTGCTGATTCGTAATTCTTCTTGCGGCAAAAATAATCACAACCGCAATAGGACCGTTGATCAAAATGCCA
>JAJZAS010000110.1 GCA_021799325.1 Bacillota bacterium
AAGGGCAGGTTGCCACTTATATACCGGCACTTGCACACGCCGACTCTGAGGCGCTTGGTATTAGTGTGATTGGAGCAGACGGAACGATACTACAAGTGGGACAGATAGACACTGCCTTCACCATGCAAAGCGTATCGAAGGTGGTTAATTTTATTGCAGCCTGCGAAACTCGTGGGCTATCGACCATCCTGGAAAATGTAGATGTCGAACCAACAGGTGATTCATTTGATTCTATGATTCGACTTGAAATGCACAAACCTGGAAAACCTTTTAACCCCATGATCAATGCAGGTGCTATCACGGTCGCATCCATGTTACCCGGTAAGACCCACCAACAAAAATTCAATCAGTTCCTCGACACGATGGAACGTTTTATTGGAAGAAGGCCAACAATCAATGTTGCGGTGTACCAGTCGGAGCGAGACACCGCACACCGCAATCGTGCGATCACCCACTACTTAAAGGGGTCGGGTTTTCTCGACTCCGAAGTGGAGGACGCTCTTGAAGTGTACCTGAAAGAATGCTCAGTCGAAGTCACCACGGTCGATTTGGCTAAAATTGGGCTACTCTTAGCGCACGATGGCTTCCATCCACAAATTGGAGAACGATTAATATCCAAGAAGACCGCGCAGGTCACCAAGTCCCTCATGATGACGTGTGGCATGTACAATGCGTCAGGGAAAATGGCGGCTTTTATTGGTGTGCCGTCAAAAAGTGGTGTTTCTGGAGGGATAGTAGCTTCCGTGGCGAGAAGGAAAGTGACAGCGGATTTGCCGTTCGCCGAAGGTTGCGGTATCGGCATATTTGGTCCTTCCATCGATGAGTACGGCAACAGTGTGGCTGGCGTGGCGCTGTTACAAAAAATGTCCGAAGAATGGGACCTGAGTGTTTTTTAAGGGGGGGCAAGATTATGATTGAGCTCCAGGAATTAACGAAGGAGGTTTCAAATGGACGTGGGATTTTCGATCTTACTTTTTCTGTAGGTGAAGGTGAAGTTTTTGGCTACCTTGGTCCAAATGGCGCGGGGAAATCCACCACAATTCGCCACATGATGGGATTTTTAAGCCCGGATTCAGGGCTTGTGCGCATTAACGGGTTAAATTGCTGGACTCAAACTGCAAAGGTGCAGGAACAGTTGGGTTATCTCCCTGGGGAGATCTCATTTTTGGATAATATGAATGGTTTAGAATTTCTGGATCTGATGGCTGGTATGCGTAAGTTGCGTGATTTGCATAGAAGGAATAAATTGATCGAACAATTTGAGTTGGAAGTCAAAACACCAATCCGGAAAATGTCCAAAGGGATGAAACAGAAGGTAGGTATTGTGGCAGCCTTCATGCATCAACCCCAAGTGCTCGTTTTAGATGAACCCACATCAGGACTCGATCCACTGATGCAACAGCGTTTTTTGGAGTTGATCGAGGAGGAGAAAAATCGAGGGGCCACCATTTTTATGTCATCTCACATATTTTCCGAAGTGGAACGCGTCTGTGATCGGGTTGGCATAGTGAAGGATGGAAAACTCATTACGGTAGAAGACGTCAAAAGTTTGCGTCAAGTACAGCGTAAAGTGTTTACGGTGGGCATTGGGAATACACAAGACGAGGCTTCACTCATGAGCGCTGGATTACAAATTGTAGGGCGACGAGGCGGCGAAATCGACATCGAAATAAAAGGCGATTATAACGAGTTCATTCAGGTACTAGCGCGTTGCAACATCCATAGTTTAGACATCCACCAGTTGAACCTGGAAGAGATATTTATGCATTATTATGGCAACGGGGAGGCGCACTGAGATGAACCGTGTTTTATATTTTTATGAGTTGAAAGCCAATATGAAAACGATCTCAAGTTACGCCTTCGGTATGGTGTTATATCTATGGTTATTTATATGGATTTATCCATCGTTTGCTCACTCCCAGGCCCTAAACACGTTACTCCAACAGATGCCACAAGGCTTAATGAGAGTGCTTGGTTATACAGTCGGCATCACCCATATCGCCGACTTCTTGGGGGGCGAATTCTACAGTCTTTTCTATCTAGTCATAATGAGTATTTATGCGATATTTGTGGCGACGAAACTGGTTGCCCATCTGATCGACAATGGATCAATGGCGTATTTATTAGCTACCCCCGTGTCTCGTACAAAAGTGGCAATTACCCAAGCGGCGGTATTAATGAGTGGGTTGCTGATCATTGGACTCGTTAGTACGGTTGGCGCATTGCTTGGTGTTCATTGGTTTTTACAACAATCTGGGATGAACAATATCGATTTTGTGAAAATGAATGTAGTAGGAGTGCTGCTGTTTTGCGTGGTGGCAAGCTATTGTTTTCTTTTTTCAAGCCTCGTTCGAGACGAGCGAACAGCACTTGGTTTGTCGACTTTTGTGACTGTTTTGTTCTATGGATTGCACACAGTTGGGAACTTGAGCACGAAATTCAACTGGTTGTCTCACTTAACGCTCTTTAACTTTTTTGATCCACAAAATCTCATTCATGGTAAAGGACACTTTGCGCTTGATTCGCTTACACTCTTGATCGCAACTGTGATCATATTGGTAGTTTCGATTGCAGGATTTCGGAAACGGCAATTACCGCTGTAGACTCAAATAAAAAAGGCCCCCTCTGATTTTTTATCCGGGTAATATTGATTTTTTAATTTTATCCGGATATAATTAGTGTTGTAGTTGAATCAAAGGGGGTAAACAACTTGATTAATAATTCTGCGGAACATCACTATACGGCATTTCTTGGTGAACGAAAGGTAGCATCCGGTAATTTAGAGCATGTGGTATCGACGGTAAAAGATTTAGTTGCTGAAGAAGAATGGTGGCAGCTACTCATATTTGATGACTTGACAAGTAATCAAGTAGAAGTGGATTTTCGCGGAACGAAAAGTTCTGTGCTTGACCGACTCAAAAAGCCTATGTCAACAGATGCTTTGAAGGTCC
The DNA here is from genome assembly GCA_021799325.1 of Bacillota bacterium. Taxonomy (GTDB): domain Bacteria; phylum Bacillota; class Bacilli; order Alicyclobacillales; family SLC66; genus JAJZCL01. The sequence continues at coordinate 2,952 of JAJZAS010000110.1, forward strand.
AAAATGACAATCAAACGCCTGGTCGTGGTAGACCCAAACTTGGCGTGGTGCCTGGGGAAATTACATTGTTGCCACGTCATTGGGAGTGGCTCAAGAACCAGCCTGGCGGAGCATCGGTGACGATACGAAAGTTAATTGACGAAGCGCGCCGCCTTCATTCTGATAAAGATACTTTGCGCCATGCGCAAGAGGCAACGTATCGCTTTATGACAGTAATGGCGGGTAATCATGCTCATTATGAAGAAGCGCTAAGAGCATTATACGCAGGAGATTCTTCGCTTTTTGATCAACTAATTGATGGGTGGCCGGCAGATATTCGGGAGCATACTAAGCAATTGGCTGCCCGAGCATTTATGGCAAAGGCATAGCCCGTGTATGGATAAGGAGAGGGAATTAATCATGACAAAGGTGGAGTATGGATATGAAGAATAGTATTACTTTTTTACAATCATCCGAGTTGGCTAAGGTGGATTACCCTTATGCCAGTCGGGTTCCTGCTGGAGTGGATTTGCTATTTTTAGCTGGGGCTTGCCCACTGGACCAAGAAGGGAACGTGCCAAATATCAATGATTACGAGCTTCAGGCTAAACTTTGCGTGGAAAACTTAAAGCAAGTATTAAAGGAGAGCGGCGCTTCACTTCAGAATGTAGTTTACACAAGGGTCATCGTCGCCACCAACCAACAAAAGGATTTGGTGACAGTCTGGGAGTCGGTTAAAAAGGAGTTTGATGGGCATGATGTACCAAGCACTTTGTCTGGCGTGACAGTGTTGGGCTATGCCGATCAACTCGTCGAAATCGAGGCCGTTGCTGCACTGGATGCCGAATAATCATTCACGGGAATAGAAGAGGGGTTGCTAGGTGGGGAGTACAAATCCAAAAGTCGATGAATTTTTAATCAAAGCAAAAAAATGGAAAGATGAATATGAGAAATTGAGAGCGATCGCACTCGAAATGGAACTATATGAGGATTACAAGTGGATGCATCCATGTTACACGTATGAAGGGAATAATATTGTATTAATCCATGGATTTAAAGAATATTGTGCGATCTTATTTCACAAAGGTGCTCTGCTGAAAGATCCTCACAAAATTCTTATCCAACAAACGGAAAATGTACAGGCGGGACGCCAGGTTCGGTTCACCAGTCTTCAAGAAATCATTGAATTAGAACCTATTTTGAAAGCCTATATTCATGAAGCTATCGAGGTGGAAAAGGCCGGATTGAAAGTGGTGCATAAAAAGACGTCTGAATACAACATTCCTGAAGAATTCCAACGCATTCTAGACGAAAATTCCGCTCTGAAAACAGCTTTTGAAGCGCTGACCCCGGGTAGGCAAAGAGCGTACATTTTCTATTTTTCTGAGCCCAAACAGTCGAAAACCAGAGTCTCCAGAGTGGAAAAATATACGCAGCAAATACTAAATGGTAAAGGATTGAACGATTAACTGCTACTAGAACCAGGGACCATTTGGCGGTGTTCTGCGTTTTACGTACGGAGATGGCCTCTGTTGCGGATAGCGGTTCATTTGGCTTTGGGACATCCGGTTTGGTGCTTGACGTACCGGTATTTGACGTGCAGGGCCAGGTACAGGATTGCCCCACATGTCAACGGGTCGTTGGTAGGGGGGGCGAGGTCCGGAATTAGTCGGATAAGATGGGGACCCAAAGTTTTGCGGCCTTTGACCAGTGGAAGCCCTTTGCTGTATGGGCTTAGATGGTTTTTTGCCTAACAAGCTTCTTAACCTTTGCAGCGCGTTTTGTTTTTCTGGTTCTTCGGCAGGAGCCTTCGAACGTTGATGGGCCTGTCTGCCTGGTTCAGGATTCATTTGCCATGGAGGGATATAGCCAGGGTAGATGGGCTGCCCAAATTCGTCAAAAGAGGGTGGCATCCAGGGATCGGGTGAACGACCTGTTGAAGGGGAATTGGTGGTCTCCTCTTCCTCTTCGACTTTACGATTACCGAGTAGGTTTTTAAACAAGTCCATCAACATATCACTACAGCCCCTAAGCTTTTTTTATATTCAATGCTTGCGAGGCGGTAAGCGCAAGGGGCAAATACATAGTAAAGAAAAATGATGAATCGATGAACGAAACAGTGCTTGATAACGTCTTTATCGAAAGTACGAAGGTGAAATGTAAATGATTGTTTTGAAAATGTTAGCGCTCGTGTTGTCACTGGGGATGGATACGCTAATGATGTCTATCTCACTTGGTTTTGTTCAAACCAAGGGTAAAGTAAAAATAGCGATTACCTTTGCATTTGCAGAAGCGATCATGCCTTTGGTAGGGTTATTCATTGGGAAGGAAGCAGGTCAACTCATAGGAGACTGGGCTTCACTCATCGGGGCCATTGCACTTTTGGCCGTTGCTTTGTGGTTTGTATTTTTCGAGAATGAAGCGGAGGAAGAAAATTTAGAGCGAAATTTGGTCGGATGGACGTTGATTCTCACAGCGCTGAGCATTAGTCTCGATGAGTTGGCCGTTGGTTTTTCGATCGGACTCGTAGGAGTTCCAATTGTGGTAACAATTATTTTGATTGCAATGCAGGCATTTGTCTTTACGGTTTTTGGGCTAACGTTTGGGGGTAAGTTAAAACCGTATCTTGGTGAATGGGTGGAGAAGTCGGCTGGCATTATTCTTGGGTTGCTCGGCTTATGGATTCTTGTTGAAGTTATTGTCCATATGTCTTGATAATGGGCAGCCTTAAATGGAATTTTACTGATGCCATCCGCAAAATAAACGTCAAGAAAATAAGGCCATATAATTGCCACTCTCTTTGCGGTTGTACCCAATGCATACCAATGACAATTCCCACCAAAATGGCCCACATTGCATAAATCTCTCGCTGAAATACAACAGGTTGACGATGAGCCAATACATCTCGTAAGACTCCTCCGCCGACTCCAGTAAACATGGCAGCCACTACGATTAGAATCAGTGTCGCATGATATTGGTTGGCTAAAAGTGCACCCTCTACCG
>JAJZAS010000111.1 GCA_021799325.1 Bacillota bacterium
GAATTCGAGCAGGCATATGGTAGGTAAACAATCGAATCAAACTCCTTTTTTTAATTTAGGATAAGATGTTAGAGTGAAGGTTGCAACGTGGTCATACGGATTATCAGAAAGGAGATATGGTCGGATGGAAAAAAGACGCTTTGGCAATACCGATATGGAGGTTAGTGTGCTTGGATTTGGCGGTGCAGAGATTGGGTACCAGGGGGCAACTGAGAAAGATGTTGCAGCGCTTTTTGAGAGTGCGCTTGGTGCGGGCCTCAATGTGATCGATACGGCGGAGTGCTACATGAACAGCGAAGAATTGATCGGCAACACGCTCTCGCATCGCCGGCATGAGTACTATCTGTTTACGAAGTGTGGTCATGCCTCTGGCATGAAGGGCTCTGATTGGGACCCGGCAATGTTGGCTTTGCAAATCGATAGGAGTTTGCAACGTCTGAAAACTGATTACGTGGATGTCATTCATCTACATAGTTGCGCGGAAGAAATTCTTGAGCAAGGTGCGGTGATTGAAGTGCTTCAGCGCGCGAAAGAAGCGGGAAAAACACGGTACATCGGCTACAGCGGTGATGGTAAGGCGGCGCTTTTTGCGGTCAAGTCAGGTCTTTTTGACAGCTTGGAAACTTCAGTGAATATCGCGGATCAGGAAGCCATTGATTTGACGATTCCAAAGGCAATAGAGCAGGGTATGGGTGTGATTGCCAAGCGCCCCATCGCCAATGCAGCCTGGAGGAGCGGGGCGTTACCGGCTGATGAATATGCTCGTCCCTATTATCATCGTCTGCAAGACTTGAAATATGATTTCCTGAATGGAAGTGTCAGTGACTCGATAGCTCGTGCGCTTCGATTCACGCTCAGTGTACCTGGTGTTGACACTGCTATTGTAGGCACCGCCAAACCAGAACGCTACCGCGAAAATGTGGAAATGGCAGCGTGCGGTCCACTACCAACGGACGACTACCAGTCGATCCGCTCTCGTTGGCATGAGGTGGCTAAACCGGATTGGGTAGGCCTCACCTAAAGGCAATGAAGCCAATAGATCAAAGAGCATCGCTGGCGTGACTCACTTTTTCTCTGGATTAGGCGCTGGCGTAGTCGCTTCGTCTATATGGACATACCGGCGACCGCGAAAAACGGAGATGAGAGCGGCCACAAGCGACATGATGAGCGATGCGGTGAACGCGAGACTAAGTCCATGCAAAAATGGCGGACCGATCAGCAACGGGAAGAATTTCTGACCGATCACATAATGAACATCTGCAGCAGACATTTTTTGCAGGATTCCGAATTCCTGTAAGAGGTTTTTTAATGGATTGTAACCAAGCAGTGCCGCAAAGAGGGACGAGGTCGGTGGTAAATGCGAGACCGCGATCGCCCCTTGAAGCGGCACTCCGTGTTTGACGAGTCCCGTTTGCATCGCAAGCGGTAATTTCTGCGCAAGCCCTGTAATCATGATCGAGAAGAACAGCCCCATGCTGAGCATGGATCCCGCATTGTTAAAGGTGGCTCGCATGCCGGAGCCTACGCCTCGATACGCGGCAGGGAGCGCGTTCATGATAGCGGCAGTATTTGGTGAGGCAAAAAGTCCCATGCCAATACCGATGATGAGCAGATAGAGCCAAAAGATCCAGGGATTGAAGTCAAGCGGCAACGTGGTAAATAGGAAAAAACCAATGGCAGTTACCACCATTCCCAGCGTGGAAAATGCCCTTGCACCGAAGCGATCAGAGAGCATGCCGCTGATCGGACCTGCTACGAGGAATCCCAGCATTTGTGGGAGTGTATACAAACCTGCGATTAGCGGTGTTTGCGAGTAGGAAACCCCATGAAGCGGTAAGTAGATTCCTTGTAGCCAGATGATCAGCATGAATTGGAGCCCGCCGCGTGCCAGAGCGGATAATAACCCGCTGAGGTTGCCAGCCGTAAAAGGCCAAATTTTAAACAGATTTAAGTTAAATAACGGTTGTTCCGCATACAACTCCACAATGACAAATAGGATTAGTGCAATGACACCTGCAATAAATTCCCCAATGACCCAAGGGTTAGTCCATCCCATGCTGTGGTGGTGATAAGGCATAATTCCGTAAGTCAATCCTAGCATGACGCCAAGGAGTCCCAGTGTGAGGGTGATATTGCCCATGAGGTCGAGGTGCTGCTTAGCCTGGCGTTTTGCCACTTCCTTCAAGGCGATATAGGCCCAAATGGTACCCGCGATACCAACGGGCACATTGACGAGAAAAATAAAGCGCCAATGTCCTGTCGCAGCGAGCGCTCCCCCCACCAGCAACCCAATGATGCTGCCACTGATGGCCGCCACCTGGTTTAATCCTAAGGCGAGACCGCGTTGGTTCTCGGGGAAAGCATCCGTCAGGATGGCCGCACTATTGGAAAAAAGGAAGCTTCCACCAATGCCTTGCACGAGGCGAAAAATAATCAGTTCCACTTCCCCTGAGGTACCTTTGCTCCAAGTGATGGAGGCTAGGACGGAGCCGACCGTGAAGATCAAAAAGCCGAGATTGTATAGTCGCACTCTTCCAAATATATCAGAGAGTCTTCCAAATAAAACGAGCAGCACAGTAGTGGCCACATTAAAACCAAGTAATACCCATAGTAACAACCCCGTTTGATCGGGGGCGAGCGGGTTGACCTGTAGCCCATTAAAAATAACAGGTAGCGCGATGATCAAAATAGATTGGTTGATGGTGGCCATCAAGACCCCGAGTGTGGTATTGGATAAGGCAATCCATTTATAGTGGTGATGATGGACATTTTCAGATGTGGGCATGTGCATGGTCAACCCTTCTTCGGTCTAATAGATGATATTGCAGGAAGTATCTAAAATACGATATTATACAACTACGAAACTTACGTCAACGTTAACTATTGAATTACCAATATGGATAAGGAGGTGGCCAAAGCCTGAGGAAGGCTTTGGAACGATGATAATAGCAGACGGAGTAGAAATGCTTGAACTGGAAATGGACATGATGGGCAATAAAAGCACCATCAATCCCACGCTTTTTTATGATAACGAGCAGGCGGTGTTGGTCGATGCGGGCATGCCGGGCCACCTTGGCCTCCTGAAATCCGCGATGGAACGGGCAGGGGTTCCACTAGAACGCATTAGCGCCGTTATTTTTACTCATCAGGACATCGACCACATTGGCGGCATCAAGGAACTGCAACAGGCGGTGGGCAAGCCGATTGATGTGTATGCACATGCGGAAGACCAACCCTATATTGAAGGCGACAAACCACCTATTAAAATGGACCCGGAACGTGTCGCGAAGATGCTGGAAAGATTGCCTGAGGACATGCGCAAACAGGCAGAATCGTTATTCTTAAACCCGCCTACAGCCAAAGTGACCAAGGTGGTGACAGATGGGGAAGTGTTACCTTACTTTGGTGGGATTCAGGTTATTCACACACCGGGGCATACACCCGGACACATTTGTTTATACCATGTGGCGAGCAAGACACTAGTGACAGGAGACGCCACGGTCAGCCAAGACGGTAAGCTCCTTGGCCCCAGTGCCCAGGCCACCTATGATATGGATCTCGCTCAGGAATCGCACAAGAAGTTTACTAATTTCGATATTAAACAGGCGATTTGCTATCACGGTGGTTTGTGTGACGAAGAGGTTAACCAACAAATAAACGAGTTTGCCAAAAATCATTAATGGATGGGATCCATCAGAATCATCATCTATCACTCAGGCATGAATGATAAAAGCCTGAGTATTTTTTTGTAGCATATTAGCAATTCTTAATGTAAAATATTATCAGACAATAAATGAACGAGCGCTCGCTCTATAGGGGGATTTATGTGGCGGACATGCTGCTGACTACCTATTATGGGCAATCCTTGTTACCTGGGCGATTGCCAGTACTTTTTGTGCTGGACGCAAACGGTAAAGTCTGGATTTTTGAAGCGTCAAGGAATAAACAAGAAGACCTTGATCCCAAGCTTCAAGCGCATTTGCTGGATATCTTAAAAAAAGGACGATATTCCCTCGGTGATGCCGAAATTTTTGAGAATGACGGCAGCTATTATTTTCTCACCTATACCCTCCTCATCCTTCCGTATGCGCCTTTTCGATTGTTGCTTGGAAGTGCGGTGGAAGTGAAAGAGCAGGAGCAACCGATCGTCAACGCATGGCTGCAGGAAATGAAAAAAAGGTATCCCATGAAAGACGGGTTAATTGCTGACGCGATCTGGGAATGGGCCAACGAAGGAATGTCTGTCACCGATCTCAAAGGCACGATCATTCGGGTCAATCGCATGTTCACGCGTATGACCGGTTTTACCGCAGAAGAAGCGATTGGATTAAATCCGCGTATCTTAAAATCCGGGATTCAGGATCAGGTATTTTATGAACAGATGTGGGAGCAAATCCTGGCTGAAGGCAGTTGGGCAGGGGAAATATGGAATAAACGAAAAGACGGAGAGATTTATCCTGAATGGCTGCAAATCCGCACCATCCGAAACGATAATGGTGAGCCTATATTTTATGTAGGAACGTTTTCTGATTTGACTTCACAAAAGCTGCTGGAGCAGGAAATTCATCGACGTACATATTTTGATGAGTTGACGGGACTTGCCAATGCTACGCAAATCAAAATAGAAATCATGCAAAGCGTACAGCTTGCTTTTCAGCAGCAAACCTTTGGTGTTATTGCAATGATTGATTTGGACCGTTTTTCAACCATTAATCTCAGTTCAGGGCGCACGGTGGGCGACGAATTATTGAAACAATTCGCTCAAAGACTGCAGGATAATCATCCGCCATTTGCGCAGGTGGCAAGATGGGAAGATGACAACTTCATGCTTTTGCTCATGCCGGTGCTGAATGCACCGTGGCAATCCATGAGAGAACAGGTACAGCGGTTAATGCAGGAACTCAAGGAAAATATCGAAGGGAATTATACAGTTGACAACCAGACGTTCTGGCTGTCTGTCAGTATTGGGATTGCATTTTATCCCACACCTCAAGGGGACACCGACTGGCAAGAAGTGATACGCAGGGCGGAGTCCGCTTTGGAATTTGCCAAATCGCAAGGTAGAGATCGCCTCGCTATGTACCAACTAACGTTACTTAAGGATCAACAGGTCAACTGGCGCATCGAAGAGAACCTTCCCCAAGCTATCGTCAATCATGAGTTCAGTCTGGCGCTTCAACCGCAATTTGAAATAGACAAGCACAGCAGTGGGGCAGAGGTGTTATTGCGATGGCATCATGCGGAACAAGGATGGATCCCGCCAAGTCAATTCATACCTGTGGCAGAGAAAACAGGCTGGATTTTTGCGCTCGGGGAATGGGTGTTTGAAGAAACTTGTCGGTTGCAGGCACGATGGAAGCACGCAGGGTATGAGGTTCCATTATCGGTAAATATCAGTGCCCGGCAGTTGGAGGATTCTTTGCTTGTCGACAAGTTGCTAAATTATGTGCATTCCTATCAGTTGTCACCTCACCTTTTGACGCTTGAACTTACAGAGAGCATGCTAATGCAGGACGAAGAAAAATTTCAGAAACAGCTATGGGAACTTCATCAGGCGGGATTTCCTATTTCACTAGATGATTTTGGAACCGGGTATTCGTCACTCGCGTATTTGAATGAACTACCCATTGATGAACTCAAAATAGACCAAAAATTTGTCCGGGAAATGCTGGTGTCTGAGAAGCACAAACGGTTAATGGGGATTCTCTTGCATATCGGCAACCAGTTTGGCATTAAGGTAGTGGCGGAAGGAGTCGAAACTAAAGAACAGCTGGATTTTTTAGTGATGATCGGATGTCGCCATTATCAAGGTTATTACTATAGCCAACCTCGTTCGATTGAAGATTTTGAAGTTCAATATCTGGTGCATTTTGCCCGTTAAAATTTTTCTACATAAATTTCTTGGATATTCAGCACATTAATGAGGTT
>JAJZAS010000112.1 GCA_021799325.1 Bacillota bacterium
ACTGGTCTTCAGGGTTTTGCATGACATGCCCCACTTTGGCGCGAAGTTGCTTTTGGACCTTCGCATCGCCTCGTGTGTCCATGCCAAATACCGTCACGGTGCCTCTGCTTGGTTTCAGGATGCCGTTACAAAGCCCCGCCAGTGTGGATTTGCCTGAACCTGTTTGTCCGACTATCGCAATTCGTTCTCCCCTTGTCACCACTAGATCCACCTCATCAAGTGCCACGCGTTCAAAAGGCGTACCTGGCGAATAGCGAAAACTCACGTGCTTCATCACCAGCACCACATCATTATTCTGTCGCATCGACAATGCCTGTCATCCTCCAATGGTCCCATTCTGCCAAAAGTGCCTCCACGCTTAAAAGGGGATGGGAAAACTGATGAAAGCGATTACGCAGTAAAGCGCTAATTTCTGCGGCAAGTGGTCGCCCCAGTCGATAGGAGGATAAGTCCTTTGAAAAAAATACAGCTGGCGATTCATCATAGATGAGGCTGCCTTTATTTACTAGGAGAACGCGGTCTGCATGCACCACCTCATCCATGTCGTGCGTGACGGAAAGGATGGTGGTCCCTTCCCCTTTTAATCTGGCCAAAAGCGTCATGACCGAGTGGCGTCCTTCCGCATCGAGCATGCTGGTCGCCTCATCAAAAATCAGACATTCTGGCGAAAATGCGAGAGCTGCGGCAATCGCCACGCGCTGCTTCTGACCTCCTGAAAGCTGATCCGGCGGACGCATCCGCTCGCTCCACAATCCCACGTATTCGAGCGCTGCCTGAACGCGCTTCCGCATTTCTTCAGTGGGAACGCCATAGTTTTGCAGTCCAAACGCTACTTCTTCTTCAACCGTGCCTGCCACAATCTGATTGTCCGGATTCTGAAACACCATGCCTACAATGCGACGAATAGGCTGAAGATGCGAACGAATAGCCGTATCATAGCCAGCTACGATCACTTTGCCCGATTGCGGAATTAAGAGGCCGTTAATCAGTTTGACAAGCGTGGACTTGCCGCTGCCATTAGCACCAACGACCGCAATCCTCTCCCCTTTTTGTATAGTGAGGCTGATGTGGTCGAGTGTTGGCGCAGGACTTTTTTCATATCCAAAAACGATCCCATCAAGGGTAATAAAATCCCCCATTTTCGATCTCCTTCAATAAAATTCATTATCAGTATAGCGCAAACAAACCATCTGGCATAAATTCAGGCGGTTTCGTATACTAGGACTGATATGGACAGCCTCACAAGAGGAGCAAACCAATGGGGAAAAGATACTATACGTTAGAAGAAGCAAATGCGATGCTACCGCAAATTGCCAACATGATGAGCGCGCTTAAACAGGCTCGTGAAGACATCGCCATTAGACGTCTGTACATCGAAAGAAAAAAAAGGGAACAGCCAACAGGGGACCCTGACCGTTTTTTTGTGGAAGAGACAGAAATAGAATTTGCAGTGATGGCCGCGAGGCAACAGATTGACCATCTACTTAAGGAATACATCGAGATTAAGGATATTGATGCGGGGCTTGTCGACTTTTTGACAATGGTAGGTGGGGAAGAAGCATACCTCTGCTGGCGTGCTGACGAACCCGAAATCATGTATTGGCACGGCATCACAGAAGGGTTCAAAGGACGGCGCTCAATTGATGATATGCCGTAGGAAGATTAACTTTAGCCAGTCGATGACCAATTAATTTTTGATCAAAAATAAAAAAATGGATTGTGCATGCGCTCATCCCCGATCGTCGAATCCGCTTCGTGACCTGGATAGATGACCACCTCGTCTGGCAACGACCATAGCTTGTCCTTCAGTGATTGAAAAAGTTGAGCTGCATTTCCACCTTGCAGATCTGTCCTGCCAATGGTGCCAGCAAATAAAGTGTCCCCTGTAAAGAGAACCCCCTCCTTTTCCTCGTAAAGACAGATACCACCAGGACTGTGCCCTGGTGTTTCGAGCACACGGAATCGATAGTCGCCAACCTGTAAAATGTCGTTGTCATGCAGAAAATATTCCGGCGGATTACTCTCCACTGATCTTCCGAAAATCCTGCGGGTGGTAACAGGTAGTTGTAGGAGGATCTCAAGATCCAACTCATGGATAAAAAGCGGCGCACCAAAATGCCGTCTCAAGCTCTCATTGCCAATGACATGATCAAAGTGAGCGTGCGTATTGACGATGTATTTGACGGTGAGATGCTGACCATGCACATAATCGATAACCTCCTCCATCGCTTCTGCACTTGGGTCAATGATCATCACTTCCCCCTCTGGTTCTCCCACTACATAAGTGTTGGTAGATAGTTCGTTGAGAACAAAAGTTTGAATGAGCATTTGTGTACCTCCCACTATCCTCACAGATGTTGTGTATCAAGCCACAACGTCACGGGACCATCATTCACTAGTTCCACATCCATCATCGCGCCAAACCTACCTGTGCGGACGATAAGCCCACTCTCTCGCAACATCTGATTAAACTCTTCATAAAGTGCGAGGGCAAAGTCCGGCTTCGCTGCAGCCATGTAATTGGGTCGTCGCCCTTTTCTCGTGTCCCCATAAAGGGTAAATTGTGACACAGACAGAATCATGCCTCCCACATCTAGGCATGAATCGTTCATCTTCCCTTCCGGATCTTCAAAAATACGCAGATTGAGGACTTTTTCCGCCATATACGTCAAATCAGGTTTGGCATCTGAGTGTGTAAAACCCGCCAACACGAGAATTCCCCGTCCAATCTCGCCAACTATCTCCTGACCCACCCTGACTCTGGCCGAACTTACTCGTTGGACCACCGCCCTCATTCAAAAATCTCTCCCTTATTGAATCACGCGTCTGACCGCATAAATGTCTTTTACCCGTTTGATCCGCTCCACGACTAGGCGCAGGTGTTCCACATTGCGAATGCTGATGCTAAGGTGAATCGTCGCCATCTTACGCTTGTCCGCTTTGCCTGATACAGCGGTGATGTCGGTTTTGGTCTCGACCACCGCGTTCATTACTTCGTTGATGAGCCCTCTACGGTCAAGCGCTGTCACTTCAATGTCCACATTATACGATTGGCTTAATGACTGCTCCCATTCTACTTCAAGGATTCGGTTGCCTTCTTCAACGAGTGCGAGCACGTTAGGACAATCAGTCCGATGCACAGATACCCCACGACCGCGTGTCACAAATCCGGTAATTTCGTCTCCAGGCACCGGATTGCAACAACGTGAAAAGCGGATGAGTACGTTGTCGATCCCTTTTACCCGCACGCCAAGGTTGTTCTTCTCACTAGTTTTCTTTTTATTTTCCCGGTCTTTTTCCCTTTCCCGAAGCGGCACAATAGGGAGTGTCTCCACAGAGTCGATGACCGGTTCATCCTTGCGAATTCGCTCCAAAATTCTCGTCATCACTTGAATGGCCGACATGCCGCCATAACCAACCGCCGCGAACATGTCCTCCATTTTATTAAAATTCAGTTTACTGAGCACATCCGGTAAATACTGTGCAATGACGGTATGCGGATCGAGACGGTGCTTGATGATCTCTTTTTCAAGCAACTCCCTGCCTTTCTCCACATTCTGGTCACGGTGCTCCTTTTTGAACCACATGCGGATCTTTTGCCTGGCCTGGGAGGTCTGCGCAATCTTCAACCAGTCCTGACTTGGACCATAGGACAATTTGGAAGTGAGCACTTCCACAATATCCCCTGTGTGAAGGCGAGTATCGAGCGTCACGATGCGACCGTTGATTTTTGCCCCTACGCAACGATTGCCGACATCCGTGTGAATGCGATAGGCAAAGTCAATCGGGCAGGATCCCGCCGGAAGTTCGATCACATCGCCATTTGGGGTAAACACAAATACCTGATCGGCAAACAGGTCCATTTTGAGTGTTTCGAGAAATTCTTGTGCATCGCGAAAATCCTGCTGCCATTCGATGACCTCACGAAACCAGGCCAGTTTTTTCGCAAACGTGCCTTGCGCCGCTTGTGCATTGGCAGACGTAGCTGCATTGGATTCCTTGCCGTAATTTTGCTCTTTGTAGATCCAATGCGCAGCGATGCCGTAATCCGCAGTACGGTGCATTTCCCAGGTGCGAATCTGAATCTCTAGCGGTTCGCCATTGGGCCCAATCACCGTGGTGTGAAGGCTCTGATAGAGGTTGGGTTTGGGCATCGCAATGTAGTCCTTGAATCTTCCTGGAACCGGCTTCCACATCGTGTGCACAATGCCCAACACCGAATAACAGTCTTTCACAGTATCAACAATCACACGAACAGCAAATAGATCGTATATCTCATTAAATTCCTTGTGCTGCTCCTTCATTTTTCGATAAATACTGTAAATGTGCTTGGCTCTTCCGGAGAGTTCCGCACGCACGTTGAGTTCATCCAACTTGCTCTTCATCATGTCCATCACTTGGTGGATGTACTTTTCACGCTCTCCGCGCTTCTTGGCCATCAAATTGACGATCCGATAGTATTGCTGAGGATCCATGTAGCGAAGTGCAGTATCTTCCAATTCCCACTTAATCGTCGACATGCCCAGACGATGCGCGAGCGGAGCAAAAATCTCTAAGGTTTCTTCCGCTGTTTTTCGTTGTTTTTCGGGAGGTCTGTATTTGAGCGTACGCATATTGTGAAGGCGATCGGCAAGACGAATAAGTGCCACCCGAATGTCTTTGGCCATCGCTAGGAACATTTTGCGCAAGTTTTCTGCCTGCTGCTCTTCCCGTGACTCAAATCGCAGCCGCTTGAGTTTCGTCACACCATCCACTAAGCTGGCAATTTCTGATCCAAACTGCCGGACGAGTTCCTCATCAGTCACTTTGGTGTCCTCGACGACATCATGTAATAACGCTGCCGCAAGGGTCATTGGGTCAAGTTGAAGTCCAGCGAGTATTTCCGCCACGGCAACGGGGTGAATAATGTAATCCTCCCCCGAACTCCTTTTTTGCCCTCGATGATGCAACTCCGCATACGTATAGGCTCGTTTCAGGAGTTCCTGATCGACCTCTGTCAGATAAGGCGCTTTTTTAAAAAGTTTTTGTAATGCCTTTTCTGTTTGTTCAATAGTGACTGGTTCCGAATCCTCGTGACCTTCATCTGCTAAAGTCAGGTCTTCGTCGATACCGCGTCTCTCATCTCGATCGATGGACCTCGCTTCCATACTCACTCACCTCCCTTTCTCGACACCAGATCTGATTATTCGTAGGAAATCAGAGATAACACGTTGTAATCCGCCACTTTTTGACGGCCATGCAGGTCTGATAACTCGATAATAAATCCCAACCCGGCAATGCTTGCACCGGACTGTTCGACCAGTCTTACCACCGCGCTCACGGTGCCACCGGTCGCCAGCAAATCATCAACAATAAGCACTTTCGATTCAGGGTTTAGGGCATCCTCATGGATTTCCACGCGATCATGGCCATATTCCAGATCGTATTCCATGGCAAGCGTTCGATAGGGAAGTTTCCCTGGTTTTCTTACTGGAACAAATCCAACACCAAGCGCATAGGCAACTGGCGCACCCACTGCAAATCCGCGCGCTTCTGGCCCTACGACCACATTGGCTCCCACCGATTTCCCAAACTCAACAAGCTTATCCACCGTGTAGCGAAATGCCGCCGGATCACTTAAAAGTGTCGTAATATCCTTAAAGCTGATTCCAGGGGTCGGAAAGTCTTCGATCACCCTGATTTTTTCTGAAAGATTCAATCCATACACCTGATTTCTTCGATGTAAAATACGTTATCACTATATTATACGTGAGATGTTTACAAACCCGCAATTCCAGCCTTGATCGCCTATTTTACAAATAAGGGTTGATGTGAACAAGCACTTCCTGGATGCGGGGAAAATTGTCCATTAGGCTTTGTTTGACGTCTTTGGCTATGTTATGGCCTGAAAGCACCGTTATTTCGGGATCAACGCTGATAGA
>JAJZAS010000113.1 GCA_021799325.1 Bacillota bacterium
TTCAATATTGGCGAAGGAATTAAAGTTAGCAAATTCATAGACAGGCACTCCTGCCTGTTCAATCTGACTCACCACCCCCGGTGTCACATAGGATGCGATGAGAACGAGATCCGGATGAACGGCCAGTACTTGCTCCGCGTTGGCGTTGCCGATTGATGGAATGCCCTTGGCAAAATGCACGATGTTTGAGTATAAAGGATTAGAAGCCAAGGAGGTCACCATGGCAATGTCCTTTTTGGGCACGAGCGCTGAGAGGATTTCGTCAGTTCCCTCCGTGACCGATGCGATGTGCACTGGTTTCTTCTGCACGGTTACCCAGTGTCCTGACTGGTCCTTTATGTGCAACGGAAAAGCGGACTTGACCTTAGCGAAATGGTGATGATGATTGGTAGCCGCAAGACTCGTTCCCGCTGCAGAAATGGTAAGTAATACACCTAGTAGCAGTGCAACAGATTTTTTCATGATTCCTCTTCCCTTCTATGGTCACTATAAAAAAACGCGTTAACTTGCTATATTTTCCATATCACTCCCAAGTCCGATCCCGGCGATCACCAATAAAAAAACTCCGTCCCGCAGACAGAGTGGTGGTGACACATGTAGTTGTGTCAGACACACTGCGACCTTTTCCGCGAAGGTTCAGTATCGACCAATTCAGGCAGGTCTCCTGACTTTCAGCAATGGACGCTTTGTGCCTTCCCACAATTTCGCAGTGGCACCTAGCCTTGAATAACGCTGATCACAGTGGCGGGACCGTACCGGATTTACACCGGATTCCCTATTCTCTCAATTAAATGAGCACCTGAATCGCTATGAAATTATTCTTATCTTACGCATGTCAGCGATAAAAAGTCAAACCGACATGTCCACGCCCGCTAACTCAAACAAACGCTTTCTATCGACATGAGTGAGAACTGTTTCCGCCAACCGCTCAATCGAAGCCTCTTCCATTTGTTCGTAAGAAAGAGTCGCCTCGAGTTCATTCCACCCTTTTGCACCGCGAATAAGGTTTAGCCAACCCAATCGAAAGTGGTCATTGTGAAGGAGGTGATGCAAATAAGTCCCGATCAAGCGCCCATCGTGGCCCAGCGCCCCATCCGCTTGTCCTGTTTCGTTGATAGTCGCAAATGGACGACCCTTTTCTTCGCGCCAATTCGTGACTCCCATATGCATTTCATACCCGGTAATCCTTTGTTCCGAAAAGGGATCACCAAGTGTCGCACTCACCCAGCGAGTTGCTTTTTTCCCAGTGATGGAGGTGGTCATCGGAAATAACCCCAATCCATCAATCTGTACCACGGTAGACTCCACCTGGTCGCGATCTTCCAGCGCGTCACCCATCATTTGAAACCCGCCACATATCCCCAGCACAAAGCCGCCATTTTTAAGCAGTGCGCGTAATTCGCGATCCATTTCGCGCTCCATCATCCACTCCCTGTCAGCGAGTGTACTCTTGGTTCCTGGCAAAATAATCGCATCTACGCGATGCATCTCTTCCGCC
The DNA here is from genome assembly GCA_021799325.1 of Bacillota bacterium. Lineage (GTDB taxonomy): Bacteria > Bacillota > Bacilli > Alicyclobacillales > SLC66 > JAJZCL01. The sequence continues at coordinate 1,499 of JAJZAS010000113.1, forward strand.
TTCGTCACCCACACCACATCAATGTCAGAATCATGCACCAATGGATCAAAATCGGAAAAATTCGCAAGGTGTGGCCATCGCAAAATCCCAATTCGCAGACGCTGGTTTTGATCGCTTTGAACACCCTGTTTTTCAAAATAAGAAACAGCAAGCGAATCTTCTTCTGCGATCGCGAGATCCGGAAGATAGGGTATGACGCCGAGCACCGGCACGCCAGTGTACTCCTCCATCCACTTTTTCCCTTCTTCAAATAACTGCGGGTCCCCACGAAAACGATTGATGAGGATCCCCTTCACTCGCTCCCTCTCCCTAGTGTCAAGCAATTGGAGCGTCCCGACAACGGAGGCAAAGACTCCCCCGCGATCGATATCAGCGACGAGAATCACATCAGCGTTCGCCATTTCCGCCACTCTCATATTGGCCAGGTCATTAGCCTTTAAATTCATTTCCACGGGGCTACCTGCCCCTTCGATGATGATCAACTCATAATCAGCCGCCAACTGTTCATAAGATGATGTGATGGCTTGCCAAAGCGCCTGTTTTCGATTCAAATAATACTCTTTGGCCTCCATATTCCCGATCGCCACACCATTTAGCACCACCTGTGAGTGATGATTACCCGTGGGCTTCAGTAGCACCGGATTGAAAAGGGGGCTCGGGTCAATACCTGCCGCATGAGCCTGCACCGCCTGGGCTCGTCCCATCTCCAAACCGTCCGGTGTAACGGCTGCATTGAGTGACATATTCTGCGACTTGAATGGCGCCACGCGTAACCCCGCTTCAGAAAAAATCCGGCAAAGTGCCGTCGCCATCAAACTTTTTCCCACTCCTGAAGACGTTCCAATCACCATGATCGCTTTCGCCATGCTATTCCACCTTATCCCAACTTGATCGTCGCATCCCCATAGACAAAAGTCTGGCAAGCCAAGCGATAGCCACTTTGCAATTTCTCGCCAAGGCGATAGCGCTCATTAAAACTGAATTCGCTCAAGTGCTCGGTACCTTCCATGACCTGAACTACACAAGTCGCACACTTGCCACTATTGCAAAAAAAATTCATCGGCGCGCCTTGATCCATACAGGACGAAAGCAAATTATCGCCCTCCCTGACTTGACAGGTCAATTCTTCTTTTATTCCACTTCCATATACTTTTACGAGATGAAATTCCTCTATTTGATCCAAACGATCACCCCATTTTCACTATAATCCATCTCCCCACAAAGAACACCCTTGTGAGGGCCCAGAAAACATCCATCTTGACGACCTGTTGCAATTATGTGAAAATTTAAGTAATACAAGTAATACCAAAATATCAGATGAAAGGGGTTACAAAGTTGGACGAATCATCGCACAGCAAAAAAGGGCGTGGTTGGTTGTGGCTGCTTCTCATTCCTTTTATCGCCACACTATTCCCTCAATTTTACGCCTATGACCAGCCTACACTTTGGGGATTTCCGTTTTTCTACTGGTATCAGCTTCTTTGGGTCATCATCAGCGCAATCATCACCTGGATCGTCTATCAAACCACCAAATAGACTGACATTCATCCACACTTTGATGGGAGGGAAAAGGAAAGCATGATCAACGGAACAGCATTAACCGTCTTTATTATCTTTTTTCTGCTGGTCACCGTGCTTGGTTTTGTCGCTGCCCGCTGGCGTAGGGGCAACCTCGCCCACATCGAAGAATGGGGCCTTGGCGGCAGGCGTTTTGGCACGCTCATCACCTGGTTCTTGCTAGGTGGCGACCTGTACACAGCCTATACCTTCATCGCGGTTCCTGCTCTTATGTTTACCCAAGGATCCATCGGCTTTTACGCAGTTCCTTACACCATCATCATCTATCCTTTTGTTTTTGTCGTCATGCCAAGACTTTGGTCTGTCGCAAGAAAACACGGCTATATCACCGCTTCTGACTTTGTAAAAGGACGCTTTGGCAGCAGCGGCTTATCTTTTGTTGTCGCGCTCACCGGTATCCTCGCCACCATGCCTTATATTGCCTTGCAACTCGTGGGGATGCAAGCGGTCATTGCAGGGATGGGGATTACGGGAGAATGGCCCCTTGTCATCGCCTTCATCATTCTTGCCGCTTACACCTATACCAGTGGCATTCGCGCACCGGCAATGATTGCTATCGTCAAAGACTTAATGATTTACATCACCATTATTGCAGCCATTATTGTCATTCCGATCAAACTCGGTGGATTTGGACACATCTTTCAGGCGGCCGCAAACACGCTGCCCACATTGCAGCCAAAACCGGGCTCATTTATCGTTAGCCCGGCGGCATTCTCGGCCTATTCCAGTTTAGCACTCGGCTCTGCGCTCGCGCTGTTCCTGTATCCGCACTCCATTACTGGGGTGCTAAGCTCCAGCAGCCGTTCTGTGATTAAGCGCAACTCCGCGCTTTTACCAGCATATTCCATTATGCTGGGCTTCATTGCATTACTCGGATTTATGGCCATTGCTGCGGGTATTCATACCAAATCATCGAGCATGGCCGTACCTCTTTTACTGCTCAAAGAATTCCCTTCCTGGTTCGCAGGCTTTGGTTTTGCTGCGATTGCGATCGGCGCATTGGTTCCGGCCTCGATCATGTCGATTGCGGCATCCAACCTGTTTACTCGCAACATTTATACGGAGTATTTCAAGAAAGACAGCAGCAAAGAACATGAAGCCCGGGTCGCAAAAATTGTTTCGCTCATTGTCAAGTTCGGTGCCCTGATCTTTATCGTGGCACTTCCGAATACACTAGCAATTCAGTTCCAACTCTTAGGCGGAATTTGGATCCTGCAAACCTTTCCTGCCATTATCTTTGGACTCTTCACCAAATGGTTCCATCGCCATGCCCTCATTCTCGGCTGGTTAGTCGGCATGATCACAGGGACATGGATGGCTATTGCCAACAACCTCGCTTCTTCAGTCTTCGCGCTTCACCTTGGCAGTTTTGTTCTCCCCGCCTATGCGGCAATCTGGGCGCTCGTCGCGAATTTGATCGTCTCGGTTGTCTTCACGTGGATCTTCAACGCCATGAACATTGGGCATGGTCAGGACCAAACAGTCCCCAGCGATTACGAAGAGGATCACACAGTGACCGTGTGATTGACTGACACTATATAATTTTCCTAAAAAACTGTTTTCGCACTGCGAGAACAGTTTTTTTGTCAATTTTATGTTGCCAATTTCTCGATTTGATAAGGTATGATGAAAAGTGCTTTCCATGTTTATCACATAAAGTAAGTGAGGGATTGGAATTTTACTCATTGCAGTCGCTATCTTTTTGGTAACTCTTCTATTTGTCATCTGGCAACCGAAAGGATTGTCCATTGGGTGGAGCGCCCTTGCAGGCGCAGCGCTGGCACTCATCGCACGAGTCGTCACCTTTCAGAATGTGTTGACCGTGACGGGAATCGTCTGGGATGCCACTTTAGCATTTGTGGCCATCATTGTTTTCTCCATGGTGTTAGACCAGGTAGGATTTTTTGAGTGGGCTGCACTAAAAATGGCACATGCCGCAAACGGGGACGGACGCAAGGTGTTCTTCTATGTCATCACGCTTGGCGCGCTCGTGTCCGCTTTTTTTGCCAATGATGGTGCGGCGCTCATTTTAACGCCGATCGTACTGGAAAAAATCAAACTGCTCCAATTCGATCAACGCAAAATGCTCCCTTTTATCATGGCGAGCGGGTTTATTGCAGACTCGACCTCTTTGCCGCTTGTAGTAAGCAATCTGGTTAATATTGTATCAGCAGATTACTTTCACATCGGATTTATCAGCTATCTGCTTCACATGGTGGTTCCAGATATATTCTCTTTTTTTGCCAGCATCGGCATCCTATACTTGGTGTTTCGTAGAAATATTCCAAAATCCTACCGACCAGAAGACCTGCCTACTCCCCAATCTGCCATCGCAAACGTGAGCATGTTCAGAATCTCTTGGGTGCTTCTTGTTTTGTTAATGATCGGCTACATCGCGACAGAATTGTTGCATATCCCTGTATCTTTTGTCGCCATCGTGATTGCGATCCTGTTTTTAGTCGCAGGCGCAAGGACAAAAGTCACCCACCCCTTCCAAGTAGTCAAAGAAGCGCCATGGGCCATTGTGTTTTTTTCGATTGGCATGTACGTGGTGGTTTATGGCCTTCGCAATGCAGGATTGACAGATTGGTTGGGATTGTTGCTGAAACACTCAATGGCTGCCGGTCTTTTTAGCACAACATTGTTCACAGGTTTTGTAGCGGCCATTTTATCCAGTGTGATGAATAATCTACCCTCCGTCATGATCGGTGCGCTTGCCATTCACGCCACTCATGCCTCTGGTATCATCCAGCATGCCATGGTATACGCCAATGTCATCGGATGCGATTTGGGACCCAAAATCACGCCAATTGGATCACTAGCCACGCTGTTAT
>JAJZAS010000114.1 GCA_021799325.1 Bacillota bacterium
CGCTTATAGGGCATTCTGGCTTCAAACGCGTCAACAAGCAGCAACACGCCATCGACCATTTGAAGAATGCGTTCCACTTCTCCACTAAAGTCGGCATGTCCAGGGGTATCGACGATGTTAATCAGATGTTCTTCGTATTGAATGGCTGTGTTTTTTGCAAGTATGGTGATGCCACGTTCGCTTTCCAGTTCATTGGAATCGAGCGCACGCTCTGTAATCGATTCGTTGCTCCGGTAAATGCCGGATTGAACAAATAACTGATCGACCAGTGTCGTTTTTCCATGATCAACGTGAGCAATGATCGCGATATTACGCAAATGTTTCACTTAATTTGCCTGCCTTTTCATTTTAGATTGACGTTTCATTATATCATAAAAAAAAGGTTTCTTCGACAGCTTATTTATGAGACAATGATTTCGTGTTACGACGATTCTTTCATCAGGAGATACTATGCAAAACGATATGAAAAGGCTATCATTTTTCCACTCATACCCTAAAGATTCCTACGTGTTTATGTTAGCAAGCTTCGTCAATTCTACCGGCAGTGCGCTCATGTGGCCACTCATTACGCTGTATGTGCATAACGTGCTACATCGAAGTTATGGCGAGGCGGGACTTGTCCTCTTTTTTCAGTCTCTGGCAAGTGTGATCGGCCAATTTGTTGGTGGCGGCCTTTATTACAGGCTCGGAGCAAAAAACCTGATCGTGGGTTCGCTGCTTCTTCAAGGGTTGGGGCAGATTAGTCTGATTTTTGCGAAGACGTGGTATGTGTATATTGGCATGATGACGCTAAACGGTCTATTGATGGCGATTACCATGCCCGCCATTAGCGCATTCATCGGCTTTCGTTGGCATGAACAACAATATCGGCTATTTAACGTGATTTATGTCAGCAATAATGCCGGTGTCGCGGTCGGTACCACGATGGCCGGCATTCTCGCCACGATTTCGTTTAGTTTAACGTTTTTGGTGAATGGCATCAGCACCATCGCCTTTTCACTTTTCTTTTTCATCTATTTTCGCAAGATCAATCTTTCGAATGACAAAGCGATGAATGTGGGTCTTTCCCCTTACAGTGAGGAAACAAGCACCTGGTCACTCTTAAAGAATTACAAGCTGTATTTGTTCGTCTCACTTGGTTCCATGCTCATCTGGTTTTCCACTTCATCATGGAACTCAGGGGTAGCCCCTTACCTCAATCAAAAAGGAATGAGTTTGTCCAGCTACAGTTTTTTATGGACGATCAACGGACTTGTGATCCTGTTTGGTCAACCCATCACTTCGCTTTACAATCGATTCGTCGCTAAATCCATTGGGTCTAGGCTGATTTCAAGCGCCTTATTTTATGCGATTGCGTTTGCATTCATGTGGCTGCTGCATCTCCAATACTATGATTTTATCATAGGGATGTTTGTCGCCACACTGGGGGAAATGTTGATCTCCCCCAGCATCCCTTCGCTAATCACGCAAACGACAGGCAAATCAGCGCCATTTTATTTAGGCCTCGTAGGAGGGTTCGGCAGCGTAGGTCGATTGATTGGGCCGCTCCTTTTTGGCAACTTGTTTGATATTTGGGGAATATCCCCCATCCTCATGCTCACTTCCATTTCCACCACTGTTGCGGTCTTCTTATTCACTTTTCAGCGATGGTTCGTTCAAGGAACGCGCACTTGAGCGCGAACTCATCATTAGGTACAACATAAAGGCGACGAGAAAACCCACGTAAAACGTCAAGTCCATGCCGTTTAAGGCTTTGGCGATCGGTCCTTCATATAACGAAGAATCCATAAATGGCACCGATACCAAAATCCCGATCACAAAGCTTAAAAGCCCTGGCCAATATACGCTTGCTTCCGCCCTTTGGTCCACCGAGCGATGACGAAACGCTTTTTTTACATAAAAATCGGCAAACAACACGCCCATCCACGGTGTCATCCAGTACCCTAAAAGCAGTAAAAAGTTGTCATAATTTTGCTCGAATCCACCTGACCCAAGCAGGCTCAGCACAAGCCCGATCACCCCCGCAATAAGCGCAAGCGCCCACCTCGGCAAGCGAACATCAAGCGCACCTGCGGCGAGAGAATTGGAATACAGATTAAGCGCATCTGCCGCCGTTCCACCGAGAATGATTGCGACAACCGACACCGCCCCAAACGATCCCATGACCGTATGGAGCGCTGCGATGGGATTGGCGTTCGAATTGCCCACCAACACGGCAACGGCCGCACCCAAAAGTTCCAACCACACAGAGGCAATAAAAGAGCCAAGAAACGCGTAGCCACCAATGCGCCTTTTTTGGGTATCAGGAGCAAGGTACCTGCTGTAATCAGAGGCATAAGGTCCCCAGCTTCCGATATAGGAAAATGCCGCTGCTACCATGATGACAAAGAGCACCCATGGTGACTTGACGTGCGGTTGATAGGCAACTAAGATCTGATGATGACTGAGCGCAATAAAAGTGACGATAAGAAACATGAGTCCTAGTACGACTGACATGATCCGCTCATAAAAATGAATCAAATTGTGACCATAAATAGCGAGCAGGCTTTGAATCACCACGAGAATGATGGCACCTTGCCAAAATGCCAGATGCGGGAACAACACCTGGAGCCCGAATGTCCCCAAAATATTGTTGACGGTAAACCACCCAATTGTGCTGACATAATTAAAAATTGCCGGAATGTAACCGCCAATTCTGCCAAAGGTAAACCTAGTGATCATGAGTTGCGGTATTCCATAGCCAGGCCCCATGCTGGCGCTCAGCGCTAGTGCCAGACCACCAAGGATATTGCCAACAATGATGGAAGCCACCACGTACGGCCAGGACATTCCAAGCGCAATCGGAAAAAATCCAAGTGCATAGTCTGCGATCGTCAAATTGCTGCCAAGCCAAAGCGTGAATTGGCTTCCCGGCTTGCCGTGGCGCTCTGAGATTGCGATGCCTTCTACGCCATAGGGTTCAATAGCCACCACTTTTTCCCCATAACGCGTGGTATTAATGGTTGTAGACAAAAAAATCGCCCCTTTTTTATTCGCTATATGTATATACACATATATATACAGCGAAGTCAAGGGGCACTTACTAGTTTGCTAGATAGAGATTTTGTTATTCGTATACCGTAATGCCTTTCTTTCGCAGTTCTTCGATCGCTTCCCGTACGCGCGTCTCATTGTCATACTCAATTTTGTGCATATGGTCGCCATCCGTTAACGATGACAATAATGCTGCTTTTTGCTGCCTCACCTGGTCCAGAAAATACTCCACATCTTTTCTCGATGCCAAATGCAGCGAACCCGTCAATTCACCGTATAACGGATGCTCGACCTGCACGTTCATCACTCGCAATCCAAAATCCACAAACACAAACAATTCCTCACCCGTCAGTTCCGGAGGATGGGAAACAGACAGGATCATTTCCTTTCTTTGCACAGGCCTTTCGCTTTCGAGTAAATACCCTCTAGGTGTCGATAAGATCGGATATCCTGCTGCACGGAGCAAGGCGATATCGTGAACCACCACTTGTCTTGTCACCTGAAATAGCCTAGCGAGTTCCAGCCCTGATATGGGATCGTCTTTCTGTTGAAGCGTTGCGATGATTTTCGCCTGACGATCATCCCGCTCTTTTGGCAACTTTCCTCCTCCTCACATCAAACCAGAATTGTTGAATCCTATGATACAACAACTCTTGGTTGATAAGCACATGCGGGATCGCTTGCCAGATAATCGCCACTCACCGCATAGGCTCTCGCCCGCGATCCCCCACAGACACTCCGATATTCGCAAATTCCGCATTTTCCCTGCAAGTTGGATTGATTTCTTAGCGACTGAAACATAGGGCTTTCCCGGTAAATTTCTGCAAGTGAGGTCGTACGGATTTGGCCTGCTGACACTGGCAAAAAACCACTGGGATAGACTTCACCAATGTGAGAAATAAACACAAAGCCATTGCCATCACTTACTCCTGGCATGTTGGAGGAAACTGGTTTCCCCTGGTGCTGCAGCACGACGCGACGATAATGTGGAGCCTCCGTGGTTTTAATTGTCAGCCGACTAGATTGAGACTTCTCGTACAGCCACTCCATGACTTCTTCAGCCTGTTCGGGGCTCACCATGTCTTGTTCGCGACCGCGACCAGTCGGTACGAGGAAAAAGACGCTCCACAAAACCGCTTCATGTTTCTCTACCAGATCGGCGATATTCGGCAAATCCGCAAGATTATGAGTGGATACGGCAGTATTGACTTGAATTGGCATTTGTATTTGCTTTAGGATCGATAGACCTTTCATTGTCAAATCAAACGATCCGCGCGTCCCACGAAAGTGATCGTGGATTTCCGGGGTGGATCCATCGAGGCTGAAGGCAATTCGCGCTAGCCCTGCCTCTTTTCCTTTTAAAAGCGCATCATACGTCACCCTTGGTGTGGCACTTGGTGTCATTGCCACCTCCAGCCCTTGCTTTTTTGCATAGGCGATCAGATCATATAAGTCCTCTCTTTCAAGAGGGTCCCCCCCTGTGATGACGAACAAGGGATGATCCATCCCCGCAATTTGATCAATTAAACGATACCCCTCTTCTGTTCTTAATTCACGGGGATCGCGATGCCTTTGCGCCTCAGCACGACAATGCATGCAATGCAATTGGCAGGCCCGCGTTACTTCCCATATCACAATAAATGGATTGATAGAAAAATCCCTTTTCCATTTGCGCATCCGTTCTACATCTGTAATCACTTGATTCATCCTCATCATTCCTTTACACCTCGTAGTAGTAAAAAGGGCCACTGTACTAAAAATAAAATAGCGCCGATAGCCGCCAAAATCCCTCCCACTGCAAGCAGCGGCGAAGTGGGAATGCTATTCCACCCAGGTATTGCATATCCTGCAAAGGCAATCCCCATCAGGATAAATCCAAAAAGCGAGCAGAAGATTTGCGTCCACGCATAGGCACCCGCTGGCTTCACCCCGCCAAAGAACCAGGGAAACAGCCCATATCCAACTCCATAGAGTAGAGAAGTAGCAAATCCTAAAAAAAGTAAGTGCATAGATAAGAGCGACAGCGGATCCAGTCCAATCAGCAAAAAAATCCCTAACAGCACTTCAAAAACGAGGGCTGCCGACCAAGCGGTGTGACTCCACTTGGGAAAAAGCGGTCGGTCAGCACTTTTGGCATTTCTCGACGACAAGGAGTAAAGGAACAACAACCCTTGGTACACGGCTGTGATCCCGAGCAACCTCCCTGTGATCCCCTGCCAGCTGGGGTTGACTATCATCCCCACCGCCTGAATCACCACGGCAGCAAACCATGCCACCTGGCCAAATGATGCCGCTCTCGCACTTATATGGCCTGTGGAGGCTTGTCGAGGCATTAGATGAAGCCCCACGGACCATACCGTACCGCCGATCCACCCATAGTAAATAAGCACCTTTGCTGCATCAGCACCGAGTCCGGGATTCACACCCGTATGAAAAAAGGACTGAATCCAAATCCACCACACCCCCACCAAATAAAGCATTAGCGACACATCAGTTCCCCGCTGCCCCACTCGATCCGAGCCTTTCAAGGTGTCAGAACGCTTGAGAGGATTTAGTGTCTGTGATTGACTCATCATATCCTGTGGAAAATTTCTGCCGGATTTCTTTCCCGATATCACCGCAGACAATAAATTGCCTAAAAATATCACTGGCGCAATCGCCTGAAGCCCAAGACCGATTCGAAACATGGTGGACGAATTCACCATTATGGAGACGACGATCAGAATGACTCCAAGCTCTGCCACCATCCAGTGAATCCATCCCACCTCAGTTCGCGGTGGACGAAACCCTGTCGATAGAGCAAGTACTGCATAGGTCATGCCATAAATCATCATGGTCAACCATCCAAACG
>JAJZAS010000115.1 GCA_021799325.1 Bacillota bacterium
ATCATCATGGTCGTTCCTGCCGCTTGCCTCACCGACATACCAAGTAAGGTTAGGAGCCCAATTTGAATAAATGGCGTTGACCCAATCCCAAAAGTACCGGAAAGTACCCCTGTGACAAGGCCGATCACTCCTGCTGCCAACCAATAGCCAACGCTCTTTTTTCCTGTGTACTTAGTATGACTACTTTCCGTTTTGACCACAAACATTCTCACCCATAACATGATCCCTGATAAAAAAAGAATCACTGCCGTCATGATCGTTAATTCATGCGTAGCAATGTGTGCCGCGATTTTGGTGCCAAAAAAAGCCCCCACCGCCCCTGATAAGCCTACGACGATGCCCACAGACAGCTTCACATTACCTTCCCGATAGTGACTGAGCGCACCGGATATGGTGGCAAACACCATTGCGGCAAGCGAGGTGCCAAGTGCCGTGTGAATCGAAACACCAAATACCACAGTGAGCACTGCAATGATAAAGCCTGACCCGCCTGCCCCAACAAAGCCAAGGATCATACCCATGACAAACATGGTGAGTATAATCGCGATAAACCCGTATACCGCCTGAAACCTATGAATGCTGCAATAATGACTGTACTTTGGAACCTGCCAAATAGAACACTGCCGGCTTACCAATCGGCGCCTGCACCTCTATGTTCATCCCCGCGCCTGAAACTACATAATGCTTTTTCGTAAAGAGTTCCACCCAATTCCCTTTTGGCAGATACACCTGAACAGAAGTGACATGCGGCGCGGTGACCGGAGCCATCAGCAGGTCGCGACCCAACATGAATTCCTGATAAGAAATCGTATACGCCTTTGCATCGTTTGGATAATTATAAAATAACGGCCTCACGAGTGGCGCCCCTGTTTTTGCCGCATTCTTCATCAACTGTTCCCGATAAGGTGCAAGGGCTTTATATATTGTAGCAAATTTTTGCAACTGCCTGATCACCGTAGGATTGCTGTAAATCTGCATGTTTTTGCTCGGCAGATTGCCCTCGTGACTGCGAAAAAGCGGTGTGAACGCGGCCACTTCCATCCAGCGCATTAGAAGTTCCTGTGTGCGCACGTAGTGAAGTGGGAATTGATCAATTGACGTATAGCCGCCAATGTCCATGTGATTGATGCTGTAACCAGAAAGCCCACTGCTCAGCAGTGCAATAATGCCTGACTCGAGCCCATTTTTGCTTCCCCAGCTCTCCAACTGATCCCCAGCCCAAAAACTGCTGGTATAGGATGGACTGGTTGAAAATCCGGAGCGCATGAAGAAAAAGTCGTTTTTGCCCCCCGGCGCATTTTTCAATACCTGCTGATTCAACTTCGCCCATGCCACCGGGTACTGATTGTGAAACTGTGCCCCACTTTCTCCGTTGGAAAGGGTGACATTCAGTGGCAATTCCTCACCAAAATCCGCCATCCAACCTGAAAAACCGTTGTCGATCAATTGCTTTTGCATAACGCCCATCAACCAATTTCGCGCTTTGGGATTCGTCAGGTCAATGAGCGCCGCTTCAAATCCCGGGTACTTGAAAAGCACTGGCTTGCCGTTTTTCCCTTTCACGAAGAATCCATTTGCAAGTGCAATTTGATACAGGTTGGTGGTAATCCCCTTGTCGCTGCTGGTATTGACGAGAAATGGATTGATATAGCCGAGAAGCTTGATACCATGCGCCTTCACATTACGCTCAAATTGCTTGAAATCCGGATACTGAGTGTGGTTTAACACCCAGTTCCACCACAACTGCTCGCCAAATGAGGTTTTGCGCTGCCCCACCCAATCCTGAATCCAAAGTCCGGTGATCGGCACATGATAGGCTAACAGTTTGTCGAGGTTCGCCGTGACTGTTTTCGTGCCGCCCTCCGCCCCAAAAATAAGCCCTTGCTGCGTCCAGTTGGGGAGTGGTGCCATTCTCCCTACCATCGAGGTGTATTCCTGCACTAACTGAGCAGGCGTAGTACCAGAAAAAATCACGCCACTTGCACTTTTCGCATCCACTTCCAGTTGAGCCGCATGCGGATTGGTAAAATCAAATACCTGATACTGCGAGTTTTCACTATATAGGGATTGCATCTGACTGCTAATAAAATGTGGCACCGGCGCATAAGTGTTGTACCAGTTCCCGCCTGCACCGTGTGTGACATCTGCAAGCAGCGTTAGCGGCTGCCGTCCCCTACCGTCGCCATGCTCCTCGACGAGAATGGGCAACCGTCTACCCTGCATATCAAAGGCGGTAAACTGCTCACCAAACCCGTAATAGTGATCACTTGGCTGATTCGCCCACGTCAAATAAATGCGATTGACTCGAGGAGAAAGCATTTGAATCTGATACCCCAGCTTTGGGCTGGAGTCTGCGATCAACGTCATTCGATAGGGTACACTACCACCTCCAGGTGAAGTAAGATCACCCTGAAAAATGAGTTGCTTCCCGCTATCTTTTATACTGGTTACAGATTGTTTAGTAAAAAGTTTCTTGCGCACCTCGCTCAGCGTAAAATACCCCATGTTGTCTTTACTTGATAACGAACCGATTCCAGCCGCAAGAAAGCCCTTTCTTGTTGCCGTTGAAAAAATGACATGGTGGGGATTCCTCTGATTCACAATGGAAAATTGTCCTGTCGTCCCCTCCCAACGAACAAGAAAATTCCCTACTGAATAGGTGGTTTTCCGTTGCAAGGCTGGTGCCACACTGATGCTTCCGAAAACAGGTTGCTGATGACGGGTAAACAAGTGCCATATCTCAACGATCGCACCGAAAATAATGATTACCAGTAACACTACGATGGTATTGCGTAATCGATGAGTTCGTCGCGTCCACTGTATTTCCAGCAACTTGTTCACTCCCATCATGCAAAAAACCGCGCAGGCACCAACATCTAGCGAGCGCGGTTTTTTAGCTGATATTCCGGTTTGCGCCTACTTAAAATGTAACATAGTCCCGCCAGTGGTGCACGGGTTGCCATCCCAGCAGGCGTTTTGCAAGTTCGTTACTGAGCAGCGTTTCATAGCCTTCGAGCGGTGCACGAAAATCTGTAACTTCCGGGAAGCTGGCCGCCATCAGGTCCCTGCTTTTCATATCCATGCTCGTATCATCCGCCGCGATGTTCATCGCGACAGCGCCTAGCCCTTCCGCCTCAACAGCCAGTCGATACGCGCTAGCGGCATCTCTGGTGTCGATGTAACTCCAAAGAATCCGCTCCCGCTCAACAGGTTGATGGATAAATCCAGGGAATCGCTCGTACATCGCAGGTGAAATGACATTCCCTAAGCGAAAAGACACCACCTGCATGCCCGATTTGCGATGAAACATGGCAGCCGTCTCTTCATTGACGATCTTGGACAATCCATAGCTGTCCTGCGGCAATTGTGGGTGACTTTCATCCATTGGCACGTACTGCGGCGCGATGCGGTTGACGGCAAAAACGATCCCATAGGACGATTCACTAGACGTAATCACTGCTTTTTTGATGCCAAGACCCGATGCCGCTTCCAAAATGTTGTAGGTGGAGAGCACGTTGTTTTGGAAGGTCACTTCGTTGGGTCGCAGGTAAGCAGCGGGAATAGCAGCAAGATGCACGACCGCATATGCGCCTTCCAGCACCCCATATGCTTCTCCCAGGTTAGTCAAATCCGTGATCCAAGTGGGGCAAAGCGGCTCCGGCAACGGCCTTGTGTCGGCATTGAGCACTTCGTACCCATGCTCCAGAAACTCCCGGATCACCCAAGGTCCTAGAAGGCCGCTACCTCCCGTCACTATTATTTTTTTCATGCCAACAACTCTTCAATTTGCTTCAATGTGTCTTCGCTCAGCTTAATTCCCGATGCTTTCGCATTTTCTGCAATTTGCTCTGGTTTTGTTGCGCCGACAAGGGCACTGCTGATGCTTGGCAAGCGAAGAATCCATGCGAGTGCCAGTTGCGATACTGTGATGTCGAGTTCTCTTGCGATGCCCTCGAGTCGTTCCACTTTTGTAAAGTTCTCATCCGTTAAAAAACGCTGCACAAACGCGCTCACACCTTCAGTGGCCGCTCTTGAACCAGCAGGTGCCGCCTGGCCTTTTTTGTACTTCCCTGTCAGCACACCTTGCGCCAGCGGTGAAAATACCACTTGTCCAATCCCTGCTTCGTCGCAAATGGGAATCACAGCATTTTCGATGTACCGATTGAGCATGTTGTATACAGGTTGGCTAGCTGCAATTTTGTGAAGATGCAATTCCTTTTGTAATTAGACACCAGCCGCAATGCGATCTGCCGGCCATTCGCTGATGCCGCCGTATAGCACCTTGCCTTGCGCGACCAAATCATCCACCGCGCGCAGTGTTTCTTCCAGATCCGTATCCGGATCATAGCGATGGCAATAGAAGATGTCGACATAATCTACATTTAGGGACTTCAGACTCTTTTCCACTTCGCTAAAAATATGCTTGCGGCTGAGTCCGCGGTCATTGACGCCTTTGCCCACTGGCCAGTACGCTTTGGTCGTGAGCACATAGCTGTCGCGCGGATAAGCCGCCAGCGCCTCGCCGAGCACCACCTCTGCCGCGTGTGGCACAGAACCGTATACATTGGCGCAATCAAAATGATTGATACCAAGATCATAAGCCTCTTTGACGGTGCGAATCGCTGCTTCTTTTTCCGTGACCGTGCCGTACGTCAACCAACTGCCAAGTGCAATTTCCGAAACCTTGATGCCGCTTTTCCCTAATCTCCTGTATTCCATTCTCTTCACCTCGTTTGAATTTTTACCACGAATAAGCTTCTGGCGCTGGTTTCCCAGGACCCGGAAAGATTTCATCCAGTTTGGCCATTGCCTCTGCATCTAGTTTTACTTCAACGGCCCTCAGCGCATCTTCAAATTGCGCCATCGTACGTGGTCCAATGATTGGTGCTGTCACCGCGGGATTTGCTAGTAACCAGGCAAGTGCCACGACATCCTGCGGTTCGCCAAGTGTTTCACAAAATGCAGCAAACGCCTCCAACTGCGTGCGATGCTTTTCAAAGCTTTCCTGTGCCCTTGCACTACGGGAACCGGTTCGACTCAGCGCATGACGACCGAGTAATCCGCCTGCAAGCGGGCTCCATGGAATCACACCCAGTCCGAGACTTTTCGAGGCTGGAAGCACTTCGAGTTCCGGCAACCGGCACAGCAGGTGATATTGATGTTGTTCGGAGACAAGCCCGATGAGGTGTCTTGCCTTTGCCTCCCCTTGCGCCTGCGCAATGTGCCACCCGGCAAAGTTGCTCGACCCCACATAATCAATCAACCCTTGATTTGTCAGGCTAGAAAACACATCCCATAATTCATCCCAACTCACGTTGCGGTCCACGTGATGCATTTGATAGAGCTCCACATGATCCGTTTGCAACCGTTTAAGCGATGCATGCAAATGCCTGCGAATCTTGTACGCCGAGAGTCCGCCCGCGTTATTCGGCCCATCATTCGGGTCCATATCGCCATACACTTTTGTCGCGAGCACCACTTTCTCACGCCGCCCGCCACCTTGCGCAAACCAGCGGCCAATGATCTCCTCCGTCCATCCGCGATGATCGCGTCCACCATAGACGTTCGCCGTATCAAAAAAGTTGATGCCCGCATCGAGCGCAGCATCCATGATATGAAATGCTTCTTTTTCTTCTGTTTCCGGTCCAAAATTCATGGTCCCAAGACATAGTCTGCTGACCTTCAGTCCGGATTTCCCCAAATAAGTATATTCCATCGCGCCGTACCTCCCCCTATGTATTTTGGGTTTAGTTTGCTTCCACCACACTTACCGTAATCTACTTTTTATCGAAAAAAAAGTAGTGAATTTTTTTTGATATTGTTACAAAGTCAATATATACTTACCTCGAGGTAACTATGATGAATGAACG
>JAJZAS010000116.1 GCA_021799325.1 Bacillota bacterium
GGGAGATTGCGGCTCCTTCTCTCATGATGCGGGTCAACAATATCCAGATGACACCTAATATCAACCCTACTACGATGGCCCCCACGAGGACGTAAAGATTGTTCCCACCAGATGGGATGTTACCAAGGTACTTAATTGCAAAATACCCTCTTTCATTGAATGAATGGTTTGTTCATCAATAAAAGTATGCTATGCATCTGAAAATGTCAATACCATTCAGTTCAATTTTGCATCAAGAGGTAGACCTCACTTATGATAGGGCGAGTTTCGCGTGATTTGAAATGCGCGATACAACTGTTCCAGCAAAATGATGCGCATCAGCTGATGCGGAAAGGTAAAATCCGAAAAAGAGAGCATCATCTCCGCGCGCTGCAATACTTTTTCATCCAGGCCATGTGAGCCGCCGATCACGAGTACATATCGGCTTGCTCCAGCTGTGAATTGACGGTCAAGCCAAGCGGAAAACGCTTCAGAAGTGAATTTTTTGCCGTGCATATCAAGTGCGATCACCATGTCCCTATCCCGAATCCGCTCGAGAATGCGAGCTCCTTCCAGTGACTTGACACGCTCCACCTGATCGCCCGCTTCATCCGGCAATTCTTCAATAGTAAGGGAAGCGAAAGACTGGAGTCGCTTCCTGTACTCCGCTTCCGCTTCCCGCCAGAACTTTTCTTTTAACTTTCCCACTGACAAAATGACGATTTGCAATGTTCTTAACTCAGCCTTTCATCAAGGGAAAAATGGGGCAAATGGATTGCCGCTGTTACTTCCGTTTCCGCTACCACTTCCGCTACCACCGCCAAAAGGATTGGGGATAATGATAGTTCCGCCACTTGAATTACTGTTACTGCTGCTGTTGGCACTGTTGGCGCCACTTGACGGCAGCGGCAAATCGCCTAATTTCAACTGCAAATTCAACTTTTGCTGCCCCCGATACACAGTGACAGTGACCACTTGACCAGGCTTGTAATTATTCCATAAAATCGACCGCAAGTCGGAAAAACCAGTTACTTTCTTCCCATTGATCGCGACAATGACATCACCATGCTCAATACCTGCCTGTTTGGCAGACTGGCTCGTCACTTTGTACACCCAAACCCCATAATTGACAGGAATATTGGGCTGATACTGAGCAGGCACTGACGATAGGGACTCCGCTTCAATGCCAAGTGCAGGATGAAGCGCATGACCAGTTGTCATGATCTCGCTGACAATCGTTTTGACTTCGTTGATGGGGATGGCAAAGCCCATTCCCGAGAACCCTTGCGCCACAATTTTAGAACTGTTGATTCCGATAACCTGCCCCTCAATATTGGCCAGCGGTCCACCACTATTTCCTGGGTTAATCGCCGCATCGGTCTGGAGCACAGTTTCTTCCCCGATCACATTGCCAGACGCTTCGTCGATCACCGGCATAGTACGAGACGTGGCGCTGATCACACCAGCGGTCACCGAGTCTGCAAAATCAAGACCCGCCGGATTGCCAATCGCAATGGCCGGTTCGCCTAGCTGCAAGGTGGCAGAATTGCCGAATTGCGCCACGTTGCTTGGCGTAATATCGGTAGAAGGAATCTTCAAAACAGCCAGGTCTGTATAGGGATCATACCCCACCACAGAAGCATAGACGTGTTTTTTATTATACAAAACGACTTCTACCTTCGAGGCACCCTGAACCACGTGATAGTTGGTCACAATATAGCCTCTGGGATCAAAGATGACTCCAGAACCCACTCCGGTTTCCTGAAGCGTACTACCAGGCATCCCCGATGCGTTCTGCACCGCTTGATAATTGACCACGCCGACAACAGAACCAATGACTTTTTTCACAGCCTGAACCGTAGCATCACTCGTTTGCACTGTGACCGGTTTGACGGAATAGGAAGCGTTTTGCAAGTTAACACTCGTCAGTGCTGGAGATGCGATAACGTTGGTTTGAATCAAATAAGGAACTGCAAGCATCGTCGATGCTGACCCCACCACGGCAGAAACGACCACCACGCCAGCCCACTTGGCAATCGACTTTGCCCTGCCTCCTTTTGACCTAGTACTCCGATAATTGCCATCATCGTAGTAATCCAAGGTGAACACCTCCGAATCTAGTTCTTGTTATGCCTATTTTCTAACAAACTCACCTTGAACTTACCTGAAACCGACTCGGACGAACAGCAGTGAGACCTGTCGGTTGGCGGGGACTTGTCAAATGAATAGCCACCTGTTCTTCTACACCGTTCCACCTGTCGCGCAATCCTGCGGACACTGTTTGCGCAGCCAATTCAGGCTTATTGTTTTCCTGACTCAAGTGAGCGAGATAGATAGATTCGGTTTCCTCTGTGATCACATCTCCCAAAAATTCGCTGGCGCTGTCATTGGACAAATGTCCCTTATCTCCTAGTATTCTTCGCTTCAGATACCACGGATACGATCCGGTGCGAAGCATATCCAAATCGTGGTTGCTCTCCACAATCATGGTGTGAGCACCCCGCGTTGCTTCTCTGACGCGGTCGTTGACATAGCCAAGATCCGTGGCAAGCGCCAATTTGTCTTCCTGATAGTAAAAACAAAACCCCAACGGTTCCTCCGCATCGTGCGAAATAGCAAATGGTTCAATGACCATTTCTCCCAGTGTAAACACTGATCCCGACCTGATAGAACGCGCCTGTACGAACTCATCTTCCCGAAAGAGCGATTGCGCCTTACTCCATGTCCCCGCCGAAGTGTACACAGGCACGTTCCCTTTCCTCACCGCAGAGGCTAATCCCTTAATGTGGTCACTGTGCTCATGGGTGACCAGAATCGCCTGCAATTCGTCCAAACTCACTGCCATTTCCTTGAATGCCGCCTGCAATTGCCGAATGCCAATTCCCGCATCCACGAGAATCTTGGTAGATCCTGCTTCGATGTATACAGCATTACCCGTACTTCCACTTGCTAAAACATTAAACTTCATCATGGGCTTCATTGGCTTTGTATACTCACTTCCCCGTTGATGGCATTGACATAAAAATAACCCCGCGAACTGACAATCCGCCAAACCGGGCTCAGATAGCCGGACGACTTTCCTAAAATCCTTGATGAATAGCCAAGTTGCATGGCCTGTATCGTATTATCAATCTCCAAATGCGCTTTGTCCATATAAGAAGCTAGTGCCAATAGTGCATTTGCCGCGCTCATGACAGACCGGTTGTGTACAGATTTGTCTACCGCGAGATAGGTTTGCATTATCCGTACCACTTTTCCCTGACGAATATCAATGACAAGCGGCGCACTGAATGCCGGCAATTCATTAACTGTTTCCAGGTATTCCACCACACCATTTTGATGAGACAACGCATCGTAAAATAGTTGATAACTAGGAAAATTATAGACGTGTCGTGCTAACCATTTGTGAAAGACATCCAGATGACCATCCTGCTTGATGACGAGCGGCGCATTCGCAGATTGAAAATCAATACGCAAAAGATCGGGCGCTACCCTTGTGGCGCTGCCAAGTGGAGTGTGCACCTGGACAGGTTGACCGGAGACTGCTTTTTTTACAGCGGCAATACTGATCTCCTCAGCATTTTCTATCCAAACAGGAGGGATCGTGACCGTAGTCATAGCGAGCATGGTAGGACTGGGAGGCAAACTTGCATTGATGGTTACCCCGTGTTCGGCAAAGGTTCGTTTAATATTCGCTACCTGGTCAGAAAACGGTTCTGTATAGATAGATACTGATTTGCCAAGCACCGACCATTGATAGATCAGAAAAAGATTCAATCCCAGAAACACAATGATGAGCAGAATCTTCACTTTCCCAAAGTCCATACTTTACATCCCCGTTCCTGTGAAAATATGGCCACTTTGCGCGTCAAGGAAAAGTGACGGTTTTTGTTGGTAGATCAATTTGTATACGGGTTTGAGTTCCACCAACTGATTATTGAGTTGCTTGGTTCCGTATCCCAGTTCGATTCTTCTTAGCCCTGTGAACATTTTGGAGGATAATTTTGAAAGGAGTTGTACACCTGATAAAATCTTTTCGCGCGGTTCACTCGTTTCCATCCCAGGATAGGACAAATAATGCCATAATCCAGTGACCATCCCGTTTTGAACCCTCACCCTAATTTGGTCCAACTGGCTAAAAAGCGGCCACCCGTTAATGTCGTCCTGAAACTCCAAATCCGTATAATGGGTGGTATTCTGGATTCCTGCCAAGACCTGGTCGCCCACAAAGCCACCGTGGCTATCCATAAAAGGAACCGCTACCTGCAAAGCCAAATTGGCGGATTGCTGATAGCCCTTCAACATCCCTGACGGGCAGGAAAAGATCAGTTGATTGCCAAAATAGCCTGTTTTCATGGTGACACTTTGTGTTCCATCCGAATAAATCGTTTGGGATTTCGTCTTCGCAATCGGTTGGATGAGTGATGGATCAAGAAAAAATGAGTCAATCACATGAGTGGCAACCGGATGATAGAGAATCCACGCGTAAACAGGCATTTGTAATGAAGAATAAGGAAGATTGAAGACCTGATCGCCTCTGGGAATTTGTGCGAATGGGATCGCGCTATCAGTAGGTTGCAACCAGCGGTCAAGTCCTTCGGGCATTTGCAGGTAGCCCACATACACCTGATTGCCATCAGGAACGATCATTTTGTATTGATGGGATTTTTCAATCGGAACAAAAGCGACCATTTGACTAACAGGAATGGATACCATCAAATCCGGCACGGGGATGGCAAGTGGCCACAGGGAGGCATGTGCAAGCAAGCCATGGTAGTCAAAAAGTAGATACGGCGTTTTGGGCGGAATCACGGCCTGCGCACTATTTTTGGCCAATAATTTTCCCGTTAAAAACGATGATTTTCGCAATATATCAAGCATTTTTTGCACTTCCGTACTCGTGCCACTGTAACGGAAGAGCTCATTGTTCGCTGTCCATAACCAGACCGCCGAAGGGCGAATAAACTCATTGACGCTACGTTCGCTGCCATACATGGGGCTGGAATAAAAATTAGGGTGGTCGACCGCCAGTTCATTGGGCGTCCCTAACCATATCAAGCCTGAGAAAATCAGACTGGACAGCACGAGAATGATTAAAAACCAAGATTTCAGGCGCTCTGACCACACGTGCCAGCGAAATTTCATTGGTCTTCCCTCACTTTCGCCGGAAGGGTGATGCGAACCGTTGTCCCCTTCCCCGCAATACTGGAGATGTCAATATCTCCCCCGTGTGCCCGAATAATTTCCTGCGCTATGGACAAGCCAAGGCCAGTCCCTCCGAGTTGTCTGGAGCGGGCCTTGTCTACCCGATAAAACCGGTCGAATATATGAGGCATATCCTGTTCTGGAATGCCCGAACCGTTATCCGTCATGACAAACACCGCGGTTCCCTTAGAACGGTCATAATCGGCACTGACCTTGATAATCCCGTGTTTTGGTGTATATTTGAGTGAATTAGATACAATATTATCCAATACTTGGTTGAAACGGTCTTTATCTACCTCAATCCATGAATTCTCAAGTACTTCAGTTAAAAATTGAGTATTACTATGAAAGGCGAGCAGCGCAAATCGTTCCGCCAATCGATTGACCAGTTCTGCTGTCGTAACGGTCTCTTTATTTAATGCCTCATACCCAGAATCCAGTCGCGACAATTGCAATAAATCCTGTATCAGGCGAGCCATCCGGTCACTTTCCCTGTCCATCACCTGCAAGAACTGAAGTGCTAGATTCTTTTCCTCATACGCGCCATCAAGCAATGCCTCCAAATAACTGCGAAGCACAGTGATAGGCGTGCGAAGTTCATGCGACACGTCTGCGACAAACCGCTTTCGCGCCTATTACAGCATGGTTTATT
>JAJZAS010000117.1 GCA_021799325.1 Bacillota bacterium
CTTTTAGGGTGGTTGCTGTTTACCTGGTGATGAGCGCAATTACACTTGGTCTGGCAGGGATTTTAACCAATCGGACCATCAAGGCCTATGTGATCAACTCGACGAAAAAAACACTGATCGCCGACTCCCACCGAGTGATTACCAAATTCGAAAGATATAGTAAATACGACAATGCTTCATCGACAAACTTATCAACTTCAACCAATATGATGGTCGCCGCACAGTTAGTGAACAGTGAATACATGGTGGTCAACTCGAGCGGTAAAATTTTATTAAATAATTTTTCCTCCAACGATTTTTCGCTACTGACAAAAATTCAAGATACATTGGTAAAAGCGGTGGCAGGACACACTGAATCGGGTGTCTATCCCGTCACCAATCCGGTTTACGAATACGTGGCAGTGCCATTTACTTTTTTATCGACAGATCCGACACCTATGCTTCGCGATGGGTTTCCAAGAACCATTGAACTTCCTGGCAATGTTTCTCCTAAATCCAATACCAAAGTAGTCATCCTTTTTGCGCGTTTGTCCGATTTACAGCGCATTGCTACGCAAATTTGGCTTTCCGTTTCGCAAGGCTTGATCATTGCGATCATCATTTCCACATTGACAGGCATATTGTTGACGAGACAAATCATGAAACCAGTCAAACTAGTGAGAAACGCTATTGAGCGCGTAAAGAATCGTGATTTTTCCATTGTCCCAGAGTTAAAAAGCCGGGATGAATGGGGGGATTTTGTTCATGCGTTTGCGGCAATGGTGCAATCGCTACGCGCCTTCGATGAAGGACAGAAGCGCTTTTTGCAAAACGCCTCCCATGAACTGAAGACGCCACTGATGGCCATTCGTGGTTATGCGGAGGGGCTTCGTGATGAAGTGTTCGACCCCGATGAGTCGCACCGAGTGCTCGATATCATCGCACAGGAAAGCGTGCGACTGAAGAGAATCGTGGACGACCTTATTTATTTATCCAAACTCGAAACACTAGATGAAGTTTATAATTTTATACAATTCGATATGGCACTTGCCATCTATAAAACCATTGAACGAATTCACCCACTCGCGAAGGAGAGAGGCATCAGGATTTTGCCGGATCTTCCGGAACATGTGGTATTAGCACTGGTAGATAGGGATAAAATTGTACAGGCGCTGTTAAATCTTGCAGCCAATGCGATACGCCACGCAAAACGGCAGATTTATATACGACTTCAGGAAAAAGAGTGGATTACGCTCATCGTCGAGGATGATGGGGATGGCTTTCAGGGCGACGATATCAGTCGCGTGTTTGAGCGGTTCTTTCATGGGTCAAAAGGAGAGACAGGACTTGGGCTCTCGATTGCAAAGGCGATTGTAGAAAAACATCGAGGCCAGATATACGCAGAAAACATCGAAGGTGGCGGCGCACGATTTATCATTTTGCTGCCTGCATAGAGTAAAAGATCGGTGAGTGGAAGGCAGGATTACGGGTGGATAACGAACGCGCTGCAATGAGAGCTTATTTTTTTAGGCTATTGGAGATTGTGGCCATTATTTTGTTGATGTTTCTATCATTCTTAGCCTTCGCAAAAGTGTTGACCTACATTCTGCCTTTTGTGATTGGCTTTGTGATTGCTGTGGCACTTTTGCCTTTAGTGAAGTGGCTTGAAAAAAGCGGCATGCCAAGGAATGTGGCTATTGTAGTGGTGATGGTCGTGGTGCTTGGTGGACTCTCGGCGGTACTTGTCTTTTTGGCGTTTCGAGGGACCGAAGAGGCGGTGAACCTGGGGGCCATCTTACCCCATTATTTTAGCAAGTGGAGAAACTGGGCGGAAAGTGCGATCCAGCAGGGTATGTCTGTGTACGCCCATTTGCCATCAAAAATGGTTTCCGCGGTGCAAAGTACTACCAATTCAGCAGTGGATCAGGCAAGGGTATTCGCGGTTGGGCTGCTGACAGGACTTTTTACAGATGTAGCACTGTTGCCGAGTTTTATCGTCATTTTGATCATTTCCGTCATTGCCAGCTATTTTATCATGGCGGAAAGGGATGCTCTGGTCGCATTTACCAGGAGAATTCTTCCTCCTGGGTGGGCGCCAAAACTGCGCATTGTGGTGACTGATGTCAGTCGTGCGATTTCCGGATTGTTAAGGGCTCAGTTGGTACTGATCGTGGTGACCGTCATCGTTGGCATTGTAGGGCTCGCGATCATGCGCATCGGCTACTCGTTGATTCTGGGGACGGCCATTGGGCTCACTGGTTGGGTACCGATCGTCGGGTCGGGGTTGATCACCTTTCCTTGGGCGATTGGTGCGCTAGTGATGGGCAATTATATTCTGGCGATAAAAGTGCTATTGCTACAGGGAATTGCTACGAGTATCAGGCACATCATTGAGCCTAAACTACTCGCTTCCAACATGGGATTGGGGACATTTCCAACGTTAATCGGCATGTACATTGGGCTTACCAGCATGGGGGTGCTTGGGATTGTTCTTGGTCCCATCATGATCATTGCGTTGCGGTCACTCATTAGGGCGGATATTTTTTCAGATATTTTACCGGAAAGAAGTACCTTAGAACGAAAAGAGGATATTGGGGGCAAAGAGAGAAACTCATAAACAATATACATGTCGGACCTTTATATGGGGATGTTTATATGGCTGACCAGAATGAATGTTGGCGGATCAAGAGCCATAAGTATGACGGTAAAATCCATCGAGTGTGGACCTGTGCCTATCCAATGAAGAAGAATCCCACGAATCATGATGAATTTGTTCCCGATTTGATGTTGAGAATACCGGCGCATGCAAAAGTAGTGGAGGCGGATGGGAAAGAATGGTCCAGCCACTATGACGTGATTGCCTGTTTTTATGAACGAATGCACTATCAAGTGATGGTACTTCTAAAAGGAAATCACAATGAATTTTATTGCAACAGTTGCACGGTGGCGGAGATTAGCCAAAAAAGCAAGACGGTCAGCTTTATCGACCTTGATCTTGACCTCATCATAGATAAAAACTACGTCATGAGAGTCGTTGATCAAAATGAATTTGAGGAAAATTCGAGGCGGTATCAGTATCCTGAGGACCTTAAAATGCATGTAAAAGACGACTTGTCAGAGCTAATGAGGCAGGCACGCCAGCAAAAAGGGGTCTTTTCCCATCGCTTTACCTTCCCAGATCATCTGGTGAATGAATAGTAAAAACAGTGGCGGGCCAAAGACAGTTGGCTACACTTTGGCCCATGACCGAATAATCTGCTTACTCTGTGTGATTCGGTGCATAGTCCACCGACATCCACTTCCGGGCTCGCTCCATGATCTCAAGCAATGCTTTTGAATCGGCCTCCAGTTGTTCCGGTGTGGAGATGGTAGAGGATGTTTCCATGTTTTTCTGCAATCTTTCTTCCAAATCTTGATTGCGTTGTTGCGTGCGAAAAAGTTCCTCATGCATTTCTTGATATCGGCGTTCAAAGTCACGAAGTCCGCGTATCAATAGATCAAAAGTCAATTCTTTCTCACCACCGAGTGGAATCGCTGTCCGGCTTGGTCTGCGATGGCGCCTTTCCTCTAGTGCTTTTCTGCGGATCGCTTTCGCCTCTTTAACGGTGTCATCATAGTGTCTGCGCACCACGCCATTCCAGCGATAACCACAGGCAGCCGCAGTACGTCCGAGTAAATTCGCCGCTTCTTCAAAAGCGATAAGTTGTGTGCTGCCTTCACGGATATGGCGTAACACCAGTTCGGCTAGTGTGACATCGTCTTCGGGCGTCCAAGCGTCTGACCGAGAGGCCCACCTTTCCATTAATTCCATGCTGTACTCCCTCCAAGCATTGATACTCTCGTTATATCCGAAAATTGGAAGAAAGATACATACTCTTACCTTCTCAATTTCAGCGTATGTTTATCATAGAGAGGGGTGCATGAAGGGAAAGGGATTTAGGGATTTTCGTTAATATCATGAAAATCAAGCGCCAATAAGCTTTCTACATTTTCGATCAGCTTTGCATAGACTTTCTGATGCTCAGGATGAGGGGAATAAGCGTCCAGACTGGCTTGATCGACAAATGTTGAAGAGATGCCCGCATGGTAACCGAGGCTTCGGCTAGAAAAGTTATGACCTACCTGATAGCGTACGATTCCGGGAATCTTGTGTTGCAACTCAGATAATTCATGCAAAATAGCAT
Organism: Bacillota bacterium; assembly: GCA_021799325.1. Lineage (GTDB taxonomy): Bacteria > Bacillota > Bacilli > Alicyclobacillales > SLC66 > JAJZCL01. The sequence continues at coordinate 4,164 of JAJZAS010000117.1, forward strand.
CGATCACTTCTTTGTCTGAGCTTTCCTTCCACCTAAATAGCACAATATGTTCTATCATCTTTCTGCCTCCTTGGTATTGATTATAATCGTAGCATTCATAAAAAGATAAGGTGATGTGCGATCGCTTTCTCAGTATGATACACTACCATAAAACAACAACAGTTGCGGAGGGATTTATGTGGTCGGCGAAGCCGTGCTGGCGTATGTATCGGATCAAATGTTTGCAGTAGATTTGCGTGAAGCCGCAGCGCAAACGGGAATCGCATTGTCCTTTGCCTCAAGTGGCAGCGATTTCAAACAAAGGTTGGGGCAAGTTCATCCTACGCTAGTGGTCTTGGATTTGACGGCGGTAGGTGCAGAGCTGGATTGGATTGTAAAAGAATGCAAATCCCAGAACAGCAAAGTGATCGCCTTTGGTCCACATGCTCAAGAGGAATTATTGAATAAGGCAAAAGCGGCTGGTTGCGACGAAGTGTATACAAATTCTGTGTTCAAGCAACAACCAGTGGAACTCTTGAAAGAATGGTTTGCGATGAATGAACAATAAGGATCATTTGACGCAAAACCGCTTTCCAGGCTTTGAAGAAGCGGACTTTGACGTTTTTGCGGTACCGGGATTACAAAACCGGATGGAAAAACTAAAAGCACTCCTGCGTCCCAAGTTGGAACTGCTGGGTAGCGAACTTGCTGAAATGCTCAGTGAAGTAACGGGCAGAACCATCTACGCGCATGTGGCAAAACACGCGCGTAGAACCACCAACCCTCCGAATGATTCATGGGTGGCTTTCTCTGAAGAGGCAAGAGGGTACAAGAAATGGCCCACGTTTATGGTGGGCGCTTGGCAAACGCATGTATTTGTGCAATGTGGCATGATTTATGAATCTCCTCGTAAAAGTGAATTTGCACAGATGGCAGCAGATCGAGGGGGCGATATCCTTGCTCTGTTGCCAGCTGATTATATTGTCTATGAAGATCACACGAGGCCATCAGGCTTGTTGCGAAGGGATTTAGATTTATCTACTTTTAGGGAATTGGCATTAGCGACTTCAAAAAAAAGACAGGGAGACTTGCTGTTTGGCAGGGAGTTATCCCGCAAGGAAGCAGTAGCATGGGAGGGCGAGCGTACACTAGCTTGGATAAAAGATACGCTGGTCACGCTTGCTCCTCTCTTTCAAATGGCAGAAGAAGGAAGAGGATAGTGTTGGACTACAAAAATAGAGACTTGGCTATGCAACTTTTAACGGAGTACACGGAAAATCCAAACTTATTAAAGCACGCTTACGCGGTGGAAGCGGCTATGCGGGCCTACGCGAAAAAGTACGGAGAAGACCCCGAAGAGTGGGGCGTGGTGGGGCTCTTGCATGATTTTGATTATGAGAAGTACCCCACTCCCGCTGAACATACCATTGTAGGAGCGAAGATTTTAAGGGAAAAAGGCTATCCGGAGCATGTGGTCTATGCGATCTCCTCTCATGCGGATTACAATGGGCTAAAAAGAGAAAAACCCATGGAGAAGGCGCTTTTTTGCTTGTGATGAACTGAGCGGATTTGTCACGGCAGTTGCGTTGGTGCGCCCCACCAAGAGCATTTTTGATGTGGACGTGAAAAGCGTGAAGAAGAAGTTGAAGGATAAGGCGTTTGCGCGTG
>JAJZAS010000118.1 GCA_021799325.1 Bacillota bacterium
ATTTTACCCTATACCACGAAAATGATTATGTAATCCATTTATGGGGGTGATCGCAATTTTTAATGATCAAAAATTGATAAAAATAGGAGGTATAAATGAAAAAAACAATTGATATTCCGTTTTATTTCCAAAGTGCTGCTCAAGATTGTGTGCCAGCATGTGTAAAAGCCGTTTCAAATTATTATAATATTCCTATTGATATTAGGCGATTACGATTGGTTCTTGTTACAGATTCTACTGATGGAACTAGGCTCAAGAACATGAACAACCTCACTCCGTGGTTCAATGTTCAATTGGGGCGTATTGTTAACTTGGATGAGATACCTACATATACACCTTTTATCGCTTACCTTGTTCATAATCATGCTGTGGTAGTTTGGGGTTACACTGAGGATGGCAGAAGATTGAAGGTTGGTGATCCGGCTGTAGGTCTTGTCGAAATGCGATTGGAAGAATTACAACGGATATGGGAAGGAATTGTCGTTATTCTTCGACCGCACGGTGAAGCAGAAAGGATGGAGTTTTCACAGGATTTAAGTTCAAAATGGCTTCGTTGGTTACACATAGATGAGTTGCGAATACTTCATATCAATTGGTGGTCTATGGCTTGGGCTAGCTTGGTTTTCACTCTTTTAGGCGCAGCCAACGCGATTTATTCTTTGTATTATGCCCAATTTTTACCCTACATGAAGAAATTTATATTATTTGTACTGGCTTATACGGCGGTGACCGGATTGTTGTCTTGGATTAGCAATCTAGTGCAGTTTAAACTGTCGTTAATCTATCAGCGGCGGATGGCATGGCGTATTGAGGAAGCCTTACATCAAATTGATCTGAAATTTTACACCATGGGAGATATCTCAACCCGTTACCAAGATGCGGGAACGGTCATCGGCACGGTGATGGGATTGTTTCGGGATATTCCATATTCTTTCATCATTTTTGGGGCATCCCTGTTTTTTCTTGCAAAAATCAGTTGGTTGCTTGCTGTCTTTACATTTGTATTTTTGGTTTTCATGATCTCTATTCTTACTCTTTTTGTGACGGTGATTCGTAACATGGTCTATAACATCCGCATTAAACAGTCCGAGTTTACGAACAAACTAAAAACATGGCTTTCTGGCGGGGATAATCAAATTACCTCTTCCTTTAATGAAATAGTGGGTGCCCAGTATAAGCAGTCCATATGGAGTATTCCCATCAGTTTAGTAGTGGGCAATAGCGTGGTGATTCCCGTGTTATTTCTTGTCCTATTTCTTCACTGGAAAAACGGAAATAGCTCGACGTCAACCGCAGCCTACACAAAACTTCTCTCTGGCATCATGATTATGAGCTATGCCGTGTCGGCCGGGCATGGACTTTATCGGAAAATTGTGGCTTGGCAAATGTCGCTTCCCTCCTTCCAACGATTAAAGGATTTTCTTGAAGTTGATGAAGAGACCAGTGAGAAGCAATCGAAGGGAATGGTTGCGACTGGAAAGGAAGCTACATCATGAGTGTTAACCGCGCAATTAGTTCAGTTGTACATAGGGTGCCCAATTATATCATTGCTGCTGTAGTTGCGATGCTCGTTTTAAGTGCCATTGGGACGTATATGATCTTGAATCCAGCGGTTCCAGCAGTGTCAATTCCCACAGCCAAGGTGGGAAGAGGAACAATTTATCCGTTTGTTTCTCTTACTGGTCAGGTCGGTAATCACCAGGCGGTGGATATCTCTTCTTCAACCGGCGGACAGATCGTGCATTGGCTTGTTCAAGAAGGGTCCGTTGTGAAAGCGAATGAACCGTTGGCGTATTTCTCCAATTATCAACTCAATCAACAGATTTACGATAACTTGAAAGTGAAGCTCCAAGATCTAATCACTGTAGAAAACGATCAATTGAAAATTAATGAGTTGAATGTACAAAACTCAGCGCCATTATCGACAATCAAACAGGATATGGCCGCGAAGAGCCAAGCGCAAGCTCAATACAATGCTGCACAAAAAATGGCTTCCGATGCGTATCGTCAATATCTGATGTCCCAAACAGTCCCTTTAAACCAAAAACAATCGTATAAAACGGCAGTGGATAAGGCGAATACGACAGTAGCCATCGACAACTCGTTATTGAATCAAGCGAAAGTCAAATTGCAAACAGATCAAAATGTAATTCAAGATAATGTAACAATTAAAGCGGACCAACAGGCGGTTATTGTTGCGATCGACCAATCTCTCTTAAACCAAGCGCAAACCAAACTGTCTAGCGATGAACTTCCGCAAGCTACATCAAGTGTCATCGGACAAGATCAGGCTAATTTGAATTTGCTTAATCAAGAGTTGACCAACGCGGAAAATCAATTTTCTATCGATCAGAATCCTCCATCTTCATCTTCTATCGTTCAATCGGATCAAGCCAATATCAACCTATTGCAGACCGAATTAAGTGGAGCGAAAAACCAATTATCAGTGGATCAATCAGCAGGAGCGTCGACGTCGGTCATCCAATCTGACCAAAATACGGTGAACGATATACAACAGCAATTAACCGATGCGAAAAATAAGCTGTCCGTTGATCAAGCGCCTGAAGCATCCGTTTCACAAAGCCAACAGGATCAAGCGAACATTTCAGATTTAAAACAGCAGATTGCAGCCGCTCAAAACCAACTTTACAACGATCAGCATCAATCTGCGCCAAATTCAGTGATCCAGGAAGATGAAGCTGCCGTCCAAGTGGCGCAACAACAATACAATGCGGCTGTGTCCGTGGAAAATGCGGATCAAAACGTGTATAACCAAGCGCAAAATTCAGTGAATCAAGCGAATTTAGCGTCCTTACAAACGGCATTGGCGCAAGCAAACGGGAATGTGCAAGTAGATCAGGCACTGATGAATCAGGCTATGGAAAAGTTAAAGGCTGACGAGAGTTCTTCTCAAAACAGCGCTCTGATTCAACAGGACCAAGTGGCGATCGATGTAACGGAGCAACAATTAAATGCTGATACTAAATTACTGCAAGATGCGAAAGAGGCCGCCAAATTAAATGATAGACCATCTCAAGTACAGATGTTGAACGCTAAAGTCAATTATGATCAAGCGCTTGGGACGGCACGAATAGATAAGGCCGCTTTGAACGCGGCGAACGTAAAATTAAGTGCGGATCGATCTCCGTTAAGTCAAAGTGGCGTTTTGGCGCAAAACCAGGTGTTTCTTCAAGCTAAAGAAGCAGCAGATCAAGCTCAATTGGACGTGTTAAACGCCAAGCATAATTTGGTTCACAGCGAGATTTTGGCTCCGGTGTCTGGCATTGTCGTATCAGTTGACGTGCCAGTGGGAACACGTATCTATTCCGCTCAAACAACATGCACCATTTATCCTCTTCACCAGGTTCAGCAGATTGTAGCGCTTGCTGATGCTTCTCAAGTCGATCAAATCAAAAAATCTGAACGCGTGTCATTCAATTCTCCTGATTTTAATGGCACAGGGATGGGAACCGTCGACTTTATTTCGCCGGTACCAGTAAATCAATCGCAAGGGAATACCTATCAATATCCGATTTATATCAACGTGAAAAAAATTCCGGAAGGTGCCGCCTCGGGAATGCTGGTTAACTGCAATGTATATACTCATCCGATCCCTCGCGTCATCTTGGTATCATCACATGCAATTTTCACAAAAAACGGAAATTTGGGTGTTTACGAAAAGACTGGTACCCATCAATTTAAGTTTCATTCCGTAAACATTCTTGCCAGCGACAATGAAAATGTGGAGATTAGTGGATTACATCCTGGTACGGTTGTTTCCCTAAAACAACCGTGAATCAGGAGGTGAACTAGTGAAAGAGCTATTGCGTACTGAAAATATTAGCAAATCTTATGCCTCTGGTTCCCATTTTCAAACGGTGTTACACCAAGTCAATCTACAGATTTTCGAAGGAGAATTAGTAGCCATTATTGGGCCATCAGGGGGCGGAAAATCTACGTTATTGGCGATCCTTGGGTGCCTGGATAGACCCGATCGAGGTAATTACTTTGTCCTAGGAGAAAAAATTTTCTGGAAGTCTTCCCAACTTGCCCGTTTGAGAGGCAGCGCATTGGCGACTATATTTCAAGGATTTGAGTTGATACCGCATTGGACCGTTTTGGAAAATGTAATGCTAGGGCTTCGATATAAAAAATATACACAAAAGGAAAAATGGGCAATTTCATTTGAATCACTCCGACAAGTGGGACTGCATGCGTTGATCGACAAATTCCCATCGGAATTGTCCGGTGGGGAACAGCAAAGGGTGGCCATCGCCAGAGCGTTAAGTGCCAATCCCAAGGTGCTACTTGCCGACGAACCTACAGGCAATTTGGATCCGAAAACAGCTCATAGTATCCTTGATCTATTTATGAAATTAAACGATGAAGGACGCACCATTGTGATGGTGACTCATGATTTATCCATAGCCGAAAGAGCACATCGAATGCTTGAAATTCAATTCGGAAGGTTATCGTCATAACTAGGTGGAGGATATCGTGTGGGATTGTTAAAAGAGACATTTAGGAATTTAATGAGAAAACCACTTCAAAGCTTGCTGGCCGTACTTGGCATTCTATTTGGAATCGCAGGGGAATTGGTCATATCCTTTATGGGTTCTGGAATTCATCAATCCATTACCCAACAAGTGATCAATATTGGCCCGGGTTTGATGAGTGTCGCTTCAACCGCCACAATCAATAAGACGCCGATTCCCTTAATGGCTTCAGACGCAACGGCGCTTAAAGTGACTTTAAAAGGACAAGCACTCGTTGCGCCGATTGATGAAACACAAATGAAAATAGAAGGGAATAAGGGGACGATGAATGCATCTGTGATTGGGACGAGCGCCGAATTTTGGGGAATAGAACCCATCACTATTAACCAGGGGTACGTGTTTAATTCCATGAATACGAAAATGGAAAGTCATGACTGCATTATTGGAAATTCATTATCTCAGCAGTTGTTTCACGGTAGCCCGTTAGATCGTGAAATCGTCATTGGCAATTCTATTGATCGTGTGATTGGCTTGTTTTCATTTAAAAATAGCGCAGTTTTGAATGGCCCTAATGATTTAGTGATTCTGCCTATCCAAACTTATTTTGTTCAAATCGGTGGCAACGAGTACCTGAATTCCATTTTGTTAAAAGCAAACAATCCCTATCAAGTCATGAACATTAAAAATGTAATCCTGACCACATTGGTTCGCGACCATCACTGGAGTGTACCGCTTTCGAGTTTTCAAGTTTATACCCAAAATGGGATTTTGCAATCCTCTCAATCACTCAACGATTTATTTGGTTTTTTTGTGCGTGGAGCAATTATCATTTCCTTTATTGTTGGTGGGATCGGGATTATGAATGTCATGTTGATGGTAGTCAATGATCGGAAAAAAGAAATTGGACTTCATTTAGCTTTTGGTGCAAGACCCATTCAAGTGTTTGCTCAGTTATTATTTGAGGCGGTGACGATTAGCCTTTTCGGTACCATTAGCGGCGTCCTGTTTGGGACGTTGACAGGGTTGATCATGTTGATGAATGGGATACCGCAAGAATTTACTCCGCTCAATTACTTGCAATCTGTTTCGTTGGGCATTGTACTTGGAGTGCTTTTCGGCATTTATCCCAGTCTCTTTGCGGCAAAAACAGTGCCCATTCGAGCGATTAAGGAATAAATGCGTGAAATGATGAAGGGGAGGGGATCGGCATGAAGCGTGAGATGAATTATTCCCTAGTGGTAACGATCGCGTTATTGATTTTTAGCTGGCAAGCCACTAATGCGCACGGAACTTCGAATTCAGTGC
>JAJZAS010000119.1 GCA_021799325.1 Bacillota bacterium
TTATTTGGCGGTGGCCAAACAGCGACGAAAGAGTGCGAGCGCATGGCGCCGGGCTATTGGGCAACAGTTACGATACGTGAGAAGAAACCTGCGAATTTTGGAAACGTACCGGGAACGGCTCGGGCAGCTAGCGACAAAGTGGTATCGACAATTGCTGGTGATTCAGGAGTTGTACCGTCAGCCACTGGAGATGTTTCAGAAGAAACGGCACCAGATAGAGGATCGGATCGTGAACATTAGTCAACCGCATGTGCGACCGATGGTACGAGGGAAAGCGCGAACGAATGTGGAGTTTGGAGCAAAACTGGCGATCAGCGTGGTGGAGGGAAAAGTCCGAATTGAAAGACTGTCGTGGGATCACTTCAACGAAGGGTTGACGTTGCAAGAAGCGGTGGAACGGTATCGAGAGCGCTACGGAGTATACCCGGAAGCAGTGCTGGCAGATAAGATTTACCGAAACCGCGAGAACCTGCGATACTGTCGAGATCATCATATTCGACTTAGCGGGCCACCACTAGGGCGACCGCCGAAAGAAGAAACGGCAGACCGGAAGCGCGAAGCAAGAGCAGACTCAGCGGAACGCAATGCAGTAGAAGGAAAGTTTGGCGAAGGGAAACGAAAGTACGGGCTCGGATTGAATCGAGCGAAGCTGGCTAATACCAGCGAAACGGTGATCGCCTTGCAAGTGCTGGTCATGAACTTGGAGAGGCGGCTAAGGCTTCTCTATGCCTTTTTATGGATGCGAATGACAAACACCCTGAATCTCCTGATATTGGCATAAAGTTAGTCATTTGATGGGGCTTTTCATCCTGAAAATGGAACGAAGAACTAGCCTGGCGATCATTCAGCAGGCCCTAGATATATCCATAAATTGAAGTGATATTTGAGAAGGATCCGGGACATATCTTGCTGATGGTTGATTTTTCTGTGCAATATCGATCAGTATCCTCATGGAACGATATTTGTCTCGCTCATATTTGATCATACTGTCGAAGGATTGAACATGTCCTTCTTCCAATAGGAAGTCCATGCAAAGTTCAGGAGTGAAAAGTGAGGTATGCTTTCTGGTTGAATACACCAATAAAAGTCTCCACATGCGGTTATATTGATAAATTCTGCTGGCAGCGTACTGTTTATCATGCAGGTATTGATTGGCTGACTGAATCACCTCCGTTACTAAGAGTTGGTTTACGTATGCTTTAGGTTGCATAATAAATACCTCCTGTAAGTGTTGTCGGTTCACTTTAACAGGGGGTATACTACTATGGAAAGTTTAGGGTGTGTCAATCCCTTCAAATTAAGTGACTATTGAAATGACTTTCCATAGTTAATGACTTTTCATAGTGGTATCTATGGAAAGCTTTCCATAGGTACCAGTCGATGACCGCCACTAAATAAAGCCATCCGCGCTTGAGCCGAATGTATGTGACGTCAACTCCAAACACCTGATTGGTACGGTCAATGGTAAGATTGCGCAACAGGTAGGGATACACCTTATGCTGCTGATTGCGTTTGCTCAGGTTCGGTCCTGGACATACGCCTGCAATTCCCATTTCTCGCATGCAACGACTGACGTGCTTACGGTTAATGATCCAGCCTTCTCGCCGCAAAATGGCCGTAATATAGCGGCTTCCCGAGACCGGACGATCGGTGTAGATTTCGTCAATCCGACGCTTCAGTCGCACTTCTTCCTCTGACGGCTCTACTGGTTTGTAGTACAGGCTTGTTCGATTGAGTGTGAGCATTTCTGCTTGCGTTGAAATCGGGAGTACTGGTAATTCAGACTCTAGTGGTGGCTCCCAATCGATCAATTGCACACGTTCCGCTCTACTCAACGTTGATGCCACTTTTTTTTTGAAGCCATTCGAGTTGGGTTGAGAGTTTCCCGATCCTCGAATAAAGCTCTTCGGTTTCCTTTTCATGTTGTTTGATCAAGATGGTCGAGCTCTTTTTCTCCTCGTCTTCAAACACCGAGGCGAGCTTTTCCGTGGCCGTCTTTTTCCATTTGTGAAGCATGGTAAAATGGACGCCGTATTCTGCTGAGATCTGACTGACCGTTTTTTCCTCTTTCAGAAGTTCCAAAACTACCTGCGCTTTGAATGCTGCCGTGTAATGTTTTCTCATAAGCCGATTATAGCTTACATGCCCCCTTTCAGATTGTCTGAATTCCTGGATCCACTATATTGCTTGCCGAGCAATATGGGCTGTTAGAGCGTTGGGAAATGGGCTATGATGAGCGATGTGGGGAAGTATTGCGGCATTTTTCCGATTATGCTGCCGGGATATTGACGGACTCCATCTGCTTTGCTCTTAGCGACTGCAATTGATGCCCAGTTAGGACTTGTGTCGATTATACAGATGGACTGTGAGGTACGTCTTCTGTCGCTCTTGAGCCGTTAACTACAATATGAAATTACCACAATAAGAGAGTTGTGTCTCCGATATTGGTAATTATAGCTTAGAATCTGTAGACTAGTTTTAGAAGATGATGCGGGGGAGTTCAACGTTGGAAATAAATCAGTGTAAAGAAGCCTTCCTTAGAACCGACAATGCTGGGATCCGACATTAAAAATCTTTCACCGGTTATTTGGTGGGTTCTCGTAGTCAATACGCTTTTCCGTATCACCCGATACATGGTTGTGCCTTTCCTCGCCATCTATATGTCCGCTCATACTCACGCTTCCCCAGGCGTGATTGGTTTCGTCATTGGCGTTCAAGCGGTCACGGCCGCCGTCTCCGGTTTTTTCGCCGGCACGATCGCCGATCGTTTTGGTCGAAAAATTGTGATGGTTTTTGCGCTTGGGGTCAGCACTATCTCATTGACCGGATTTGCGCTGGCGCAGTCGGTGCCCGAATTTTTCGTTTTGAGCGCACTGAATGGATTAACTTTTAGCGTGTTTGACCCAGCGGCACAAGCGGCTTTGACAGATGTGGCAAGTGCAGAAAGCCTCGGTACCGTTTTTTCCATTCGGTACTGGAGTTCCAACGTCGGTGCGGGCATCGGTCCGATCCTTGGTGGGGCGCTAGGAATCTCTATGGTTAGTTGGCCGTTTTTTTTGGCAGGATTCTTAAACTTGGTGGCAGGTTTGGTTGTTTGGAAGGCATTTCCTAATACGGAGCGAAAATTTGTAGTTGGACAGCAAGCAAAATTTCGTATTCAGAAAGCAGTCCAAATATTATTCACTGACAAGGCACTCTTAGTATTTTTGGTCGCGACAATCCTTGTCTATGCGGGATACTCGCAGCTCAGCACCACATTACCGCAGTATATGCGCGGTCTATTTGGTATTTCGACAGGGATCACGGATTACACGATGGTGTTTACTCTCAATCCGATCACCATTCTGCTGCTCCAGCTACCTCTGACTAAAATCGTTCGTCGGATGGAAAAAGTATACACTCAAATGGTTGGGCAGGCACTTTTCGCAGTTGGGTATTTTGCATTCGCGATAAGCTCTACGTTATGGGAATTTCTTTTTGCCATGTTCTTGGTGACATTGGGTGAAATGATGTTGTTTCCTACTAACAGCGGTTATATTGCCAATCTCGCCTCAGAAAGGTATCGGGCGACCTATTTCGGCTTTTATTCTTTGCGCTCTGTCGGTTCTTTCTTGGGGCCTTGGATTGGTGGGACTATATTTGCAGCCTCATCTGGTAAAATAGTTTTTCTTGTCGTTTCGTTCATGACGTTGTTCGCCGTCATCCTGTATCCCTTGTCACATGCGTTTCATAGAACCAAGCTCTCAAGTCAACCTCATATTGAGGCTTAGCCCCAAGTTTCGTGGAGATTTGGATCGGATGTGTGATTATACAGAGAGCTATCTCTGCGATTCTGGCGCATTTGGGCCGTTAAACTGAATAGTGAAGTGAATCTAAAGGAGAGTCATACATGGCGGATAACGATGATTGGCGGTTACAGGGGCAGGATCTGGTTTTGAAAGGGAAAACGCTATACTGGCGACAGTACAAGGCGTATAGCGATAAATGGAAACATGACCATTGCGCATTCTGTTTTGAAGAGTTCAATGAGAATGACAGTCCAGATACGCTCCATGAAGGTTATACAACTGAAGACAATTATCACTGGGTGTGTAGAGAATGCTTTGATACTTTCAAAAACCTGTTTGAATGGGAAGTCGGCTTTTAGCGTAATGCATGATAATGCATTGGACGGTACGATTTCTTGTCGAACATACGGGCCGTAATGATTAATAGCAACAATCATGATAGCATGGGGAAAACGATAGATTTCAGGATTGAGGTGGACATGTTTTTGCATGTCCACCTTGAATATAACATCCTATTTCCGCTTGCGTCCACTGGAGTCGGCTCAGTGACGAAGGCAGGCAAAAGCAAAGTGCTACATTATATCGGAAGGTCAACAGCCTTGGTCATGGATAATAAGTGCATGGTTGAGCAACACGAAACGCTAGAGTAAGATGGAAGCAACAGCATGAAACCCAGGATTTGCAAGGGCTTCATTATCATTCGGAACTGTTGTTCAATTCACCACGTTCTTTACTCATGGGGCTGTATGGCATTCTCGTCTCGCAGTCTTGTCATTTGATTTGTAAGGTTATCTCGAGAGATTAATAAAAAGGAGCATCGCTGCTATGCCAGGAACTAAAAGGGAAAATATAAAACCAGGTGTAAAAGTTAAAGTAGTTCAGAAACAAGACCAGCGTTCGGGAAAATTAACTGAAGGTACGGTTTTGAAAATACTTACAAACTCAAAAACCCATCCTCACGGTATTAAAGTTATGCTTGAAGGCGGTATTGTTGGAAGAGTTAAGGAAATATTGAGTTGAGTAACTTGAATGAAATGGACCATCCGAGAGATGGTGAATATTTATACAATCACGGCACGGCAGTATTACTGGACTCTCGGGCCGCTATCATGAATAGCATTAAAGTGTTGAATGCATGGGAAATGGTAGATAGCATATAAGTTTTTAGCTGAATAGCGCTATTATGACAAGGTGGCAGTCAGTAATTTTTTGCAGTCACTACACGGTGTATAATAACGTTAAGGGATCATTCCAAATTCAGTGAAGGGCAGGTATTCCTCGTGGCATTGTCGCGTGAACAATTACATCGCGTTATCGATCATCTTTCCCCTGAGAAGTTGCCAGCATTAGCTGACCTCATTGAAAAACTGATTGACGAGGATGATGAACCTGTTACAGATGCGGAGATTGCAGAGTATAAACGTACCCTGCAGGAAATGAGAGATGGCGAGTACGTCCCGTTTGATGAAGTCTTCGGAGAAGATTAAATGTACAGTCTAGCGATAAGCAAAGATGCACGGAAATTTATTGACAAACAACCATCACAAACGAGGCAACGACTACGAAATGCCTTGATACAACTAGCTGAGGATCCATTTACTAATCCCAACGTTAAAAGATTAAAGGGAATGGACTCAATGCTCAGGCTCCGTGTGGGAGATTTTCGGATTGTATTTTACATTGAGGAGCACAAACTATTGATTTTAGTCATTGCCATTGGAAACAGGGGTGACGTTTATAACAACTTTTAGTTTTTTTATGTGTCAGTTAAATGAAACAAAGACCTTCGTTTAAGAGGAGTAGAATTTAAGGGCAAGCCTCACGAAATCAATAAATTGAGTGACAATACAATCATGATAGCATTTTTTTCTGATACAGAAGGAAAATGTGGAAGCCACCGGGTCTGTCAAGTATTTTGTGTAAACTCTATTGCCTAAATATTCAGTCTATGTCTATCTGCCACCTCCCACGCGAAATCCGCATCCAGGTATCCGAGTAAGCC
>JAJZAS010000120.1 GCA_021799325.1 Bacillota bacterium
TGTTCATGCTAAGGTAGCGTTCCCCCGTATCGGGGCAAAGCGCCACTACGCGTTTTCCAGCGCCCAAATCTTTCGCGACATCGATTGCCGCTTTCACGACTGCAGCGCTCGAGACGCCAAGGAGGAATCCCTCTTGCTTTGCGAGTTGTCTCGTCATTGCAAGCGACTCATCATCGTCAGCCAAAATGATGCGATCGTAGATTTTTCGATTGAGAATTGCGGGAACAAATCCTGGACTGGTACCCACTATCTTGTGAGAACCAGGTTCACCGCCAGACAAAACGGGAGAATTTTTCGGTTCCACCACGAATATTTTAAGCCCTGGCAACTCCTGCTTCAGGATTTCACCACACCCAGTAACCGTCCCACCTGTCCCCGCCGCTGCTACAAAAGCGTCTAAATGCCTTTCTGTTTGTTCAAGAACCTCCCATGCAGTTTGTCTGCGATGGGCGTCCGGATTCGCCTGGTTGTCAAATTGCCCTGGCATCCATCCGTCACCGCCCAAATCCTTAAGGATTTCGCGAGCTTTCTGAACGGCTCCGGCCATACGAAGCGCGCCTGGCGTCAATACCACCTGGGCACCATAGGCACTTAGAATCATCCGCCGCTCTTCCGTCATGGTATCCGGCATGACGAGAATCGCTTGATACCCTTTTGCCGCCGCAACCATGGCAATGCCGATTCCCGTGTTACCACTGGTTGGTTCCACAATCGTCATCCCTGGACGAAGTACACCGTCTTCTTCCGCCTGCTCGATCATTCGCAGTGCCGGACGGTCTTTCACGCTACCCCCCGGATTGAACCGCTCCAATTTGAGCCACACTTCTGCAGCATCTACTGGGACCAATCTGGTTAATTTGAACATTGGTGTATTGCCAATCAACTCTGTAATATTGTCCACTACATCCATGGACCGTGCCGCCTCCAAGAATGTCTATTTTTGCATCAACTGGTTGCGGAGTTCTTCATATCCCGGTTTGCCAAGAAGCGCAAACATGTTCTTTTTATAGGCTTCAACCCCGGGTTGATCAAAAGGATTGATGCCAAGCAGGTACCCGCTGATCGCACATGCTTTCTCGAAGAAATAAAACAAATACCCCAGCGCCTCTTCGTCCATTTTTTCCAATTCGAAAACGATATTCGGCACACTGCCTTCTGTATGAGCGAGAACAGTGGCATCCAGCGCCGTGTCGTTGACCGCTACCATGCTGCGCCCGGCAAGGTAATTGAGTCCGTCTCCATCCACCTCATCGCTTGGAATCAGTAAGGACTTACGTGGTTGTTTTACCTTGATGACCGTTTCAAATAGCTGCCTAGACCCTTCTTGCACAAATTGCCCCAGCGAATGAAGGTCAGTAGAAAAATCAGCCGCTGCAGGAAAAATCCCGGTGTGGTTCTTCCCTTCCGATTCTCCGAACAGTTGCTTCCACCACTCGCCTACATCATGAAGTCCCTGTTCATAATTGACAAATAGCTCAATGTTCTTGCCCTTTTGCAACAAAATTTTGCGAAGTGCCGCATAGTGATAGGCGGGATTTTCGAAGACATCCTGCTCCATCAGGTCGGTTTGCGCCCTTTGCGACCCAGTTGCCAGGGCATCGATGTCAAAACCCGCAGCAGCAATTGGCAAAAGGCCAACCGGTGTGAGGACAGAATAGCGACCACCCACATCATCTGGAATGACAAAGCGCTCATAACCAGCTTCTTTTGCGAGACTTAAAAGAGCGCCACGATTTTCATCCGTTGTTGCGTAAATTCGGTCTGCGGATTCATTTTTCCCATAACGTTTCTCCATGTATTCCCGCAGCACACGAAAGGCAAGTGCCGGTTCAGTCGTTGTTCCTGATTTCGAAATCACGTTGAGCGAGACTTCGTAGTGATCAAGAATTTCCAACAGTTCTGCCAAATACGTGGCGCTCATGTTTTGCCCGGCAAATACCACCTGAAGTGGTTGCCTGTCATGCGGCAGCAAATCGCGAAACGAATGCTCAAGCAACCGAAGCGCCGCTTTCGCGCCAAGATACGATCCTCCGATGCCGATGACGACAAGCAGGTTTGATTGTTGGCGGATCTTTGCTGCCGCTTTTTTGACGCGTTCAAACTCTTCGTTTTGAAGCCTTCCAGGTAGGTCGAGCCAACCGAGAAAGTCGCTCCCTGCACCTTTTTTTTCGTGTAAAATCTCATGGACGAGCTTGATAAAAGGCTGTACATTTTCCACTTCAGACGGACTGACAAATGGTTCCGCCGCGCGCATTAGTTGTAACATCTTCTTCACTCCTATAGGACTTCTGCCTTGAGCACATTTTGCATCTGACGCATGGCGAATTCATGCGCCTCCACGGTCAAATCCGCCATGCCTTCCGGAACAAATCTCACCTTAAACCCGCGATAGTAAGCGCCACTCGCCGTCGCATAACAACAAATCGACGTGCAGACACCTGCCACGACCACTTCGTCTACTCCCGCTTCCCGCAATTGCTTTTCAAGGTCTGTTCCATAAAAGGCATCATACTTCGTTTTTGGCAAATAACGGACGTTTTCCCCTTGATGATTCGCATAAAATTCGCGCAACTCACCATACAACTCCGCGCCAGGCGTACCTGCCACCGCATGTACTGGCCACAAGGCAAATTCAGCGTCATTCGGTGCATGAGCATCATTAGCAAAGATGATCAAATCTCCGTCCTGATAGGCATTTTCCAGTCTTGCGGCAAGTGATGCTACTGCCGCTTGTCCAGGTGTGCCACAGGTGAGTGCGCCGTCATCCGCCACAAAATCATACGTCATATCCACCACAAGCCAGGCTTTTTTCATGCTCATACGCCTCCACGGACATAGAGCACTTGTCCCGTGATAAATGATGATTCATCCGATGCAAAAAATAGCACCGCATTTGCCACGTCAAAAGGCGTCCCCACTCGCTTTATTGCGTTCTCGTTGGCTGCGTATTCTTTGAATTTCTCAAACGGAACCCCCATCCGTTCTGCCGTTGCTTTGGTCATGTCCGTCTCAATAAAACCAGGCGCCACTGCGTTGCACGTGATCTGATAACGCCCAAGCTCAATGGCTAGCGTTTTGGTGATTCCCTGAATTCCCGCTTTTGCTGCGCTGTAGTTGACCTGACCGCGATTACCGAGGGCTGAAGTGGAGGAAAAATTAATAATTCGCCCATAGTTTTGGGCAACCATGTAACGCTGCGCCACTTGTGCACAAAGAAAAGTGCCTTTCAAGTGAACATTGATGACCGCGTCGAACTCTTCGTCGCTCATTTTATATACCAGTTGATCGCGAATAATCCCCGCATTATTAACGAGAATATCCACTCGGCCATATGTTTTTACCGCCAGATCAAACATGGCCTCTACCTGTTCTCTGACCGACACATCGCAAGACACTGCGATGGCCTCTCCCCCATCTTCCACAATGCCTCTTGCAGTCTCTTCCGCCATTGCCAAGACGGCGTCACTGACTACTACCTTAGCACCGTTTTTTGCAAATTGACGTGCTGTCTCTGCGCCGATTCCCCGTCCTGCGCCTGTGATAACCGCTACTCTTTGTTGAACACCCATCAATTACCCCTCCTCATATTCACATTCAATTAGTAACGCAACGTGGCGTTTCCTTTTATGACCACCTGGTTATTTTCTGTCTCCGCAATGACTTGCAAATAAACGTACTCCCCGTCTTCCTTTTCCTCGACTTTGCTGACTGTCCCTTTACAAATCACCTTGTCACCAGGTCTGACCATCGCTCGAAAACGAACGCCAAAATCAACTAAATCCGCATCTATGCCCGCAAAATCAGTGACTACTTGCCCGACATAGGCCATCGAAAGCATGCCATGCGCAATGATGCCGCCAAGCCCAGCCTGTTCAGCAAACTCTTCAATCGTGTGGATGGGATTAAAATCTCCGGAAGCCCCGGAGTACTTTACCAAATCCATTTTGGTGATGGGCCCTTTGACGAGTGTTGGTAAGGAAGTACCCACTGGATAACGCATCTATGTATCACTCCTCTGTGTCATGATCACGGTCGACCTTGAGGTAAACACAGTTTCTCCCTGAGAAGTGACCCCTTTTTCTTCAAAAATCAAAAAAGTCATCTTGCCAAGACTCCCTGAGCGAGAGTAGGTATCCCCAAGGCAATAGGAACACCAAAGGCTTTCTCCCACATAAAGTGGGCGCTCAAAATGAAACTGCTGTTCGCCGTGGATCAATCCTTCAGTTGGAATGACCAGTCCCTCGATTACACCATATTCCAATGTGCGCACAAAAGTGGGAGGTGCGATTATGCGACCGTAGCGCGAATTTTTGGCATATGTCTCGTCCACATAGATGGGATTTTGGTCGCCGATCGCTTCCGCAAATTTGCGAACTGCTCCTTTTTCAATCCAATTCTCCACTGGGGTGGACCACTTTCCAATTAGCTCCTGGTTGATCATACGTCTGCCCCCAAATCATTAGCTAGTGTGCTAAAGTTGACAAAAGCCTAATTTATCCTAGACTGGTCTTTGGACTAATCATAGCATGAAGGATCGCAAAAGGAGAAACAATTGATGGAGTATACGCTAATTGCCACCGCTCCCCTGGGGCTTGAATCGATAGTCGCCAATGAAGCGCGTAAGCTCGGATTTACGGAAATACAAACGGAAAACGGCAGGGTTCGCATTCAGACTGACCTTGAAGGAGTCGTGAAAAGCAATCTCTGGTTTCGTACGGCAGACCGAATCCTGCTTGTACTCGGGGAATTTCCTGCCTATACATTTGACGACCTGTTTGAAGGAACTAGCGCATTGCCATGGGACGAATGGTTGCCAGAAGACGCTAAATTCCCGGTATCAGGAAGGTCGCACAAATCCCAACTGTCCAGCGTTCCCGCCTGTCAATCGATTGTCAAAAAAGCGATTGTCAAAAAACTGTCTGAAGCGTACATGACCAACTGGTTCCAAGAGGACGGTGCCACCTATCCGATTGAAGTGATCCTCTTAAACGACATTGCCACCATCACGCTTGACACCTCTGGCGCAGGACTACATAAAAGAGGCTACCGCACAGAGGCTGGCGCAGCACCGATGAAGGAGACTCTCGCCGCCGCTCTGGTCATCCTCAGCCGATGGCATGGGGAAAGGGCATTGCTCGATCCTTTCTGCGGTTCGGGAACGATCGCTATTGAAGCAGCGCTCTATGCGGCCAATATCGCGCCGGGCTTACATCGGGATTTTATTTCAGAGCAATTTGACTGGATCCCTAAACGATTGTTTAAGGAAGCGCGCGATGTCGCAAGAGATCAGATCAAGCAAACTGATCTCCACCCTATTTACGCATCGGATATCGACGCAAAAGCGGTAAACCTCGCGATTGCGAACGCAACGAGAGCCGGTGTCGAGTCACTGATTCAGTTCTCCACGAGAGCGCTGAAAAACACAGAAATCGTTGAGGAACGCGGTGTATTGATCGGCAACCCTCCCTACGGTGAACGCATGGGAGAGGCAAATGAAGTGCGTCAACTGTACGAAACACTGGGAAAAATCAGAAATCAACACCCTGGTTGGTCCATGTACATCCTGTCTGGCCAACCACTTTTTGAGCGCTGGTTCGGAAAGGCTGCAGACAAGCGCAGAAAGCTTTACAACGGCCGAATCGAGTGCCAGTACTACCAGTACACGAAATAGAATATAGTTTAACGCTTATGGGCTGGCACCGGGACAGTGGAATGTGTACTTTGGTTCC
>JAJZAS010000121.1 GCA_021799325.1 Bacillota bacterium
CCGCCACCGTGCGGAATGTCATAGATTGCGATGCACTCATGCTCCCTGCCATGCGTCGCCCAGTCTCCCGACATCCCCATCGAAATCATGCCGTTTAACGCCATCGTTCCGCAATACATGAGGGTTTCTCGCGCCTCATAGTCGGCAAGATCGGCAAGCGCTTTGGGTGCAGCTTCAATAACTGTAGAGAGCACGGACTCGCAAAGGCGCTCCTGTAGCGGCGTGTTGGGGGTATGGGAGAAGTATTCCTCCATCACGTGAACCATCATATCGACAATGCCGTTAACCGTTTGATCAAGAGGCACCGTGTACGTATTTTCCGGATTGCAAAACGAGAATTTGGGGAAGGTCAAGGGCGAGCCAGATCCCATTTTTTCTTTCGTTTCCCAATTGGTAATGACCCCGCCAGCATTCATTTCCGAACCGGTCGCAGCAAGTGTAAGGATCGTGCCAAATGGCACCGCTTCTGTCGGTCGTTTTCGGGTCACATAAAAATCCCAGACATCTCCGTCATACTTCACACCAGACGAGATCGCCTTCGTCGCATCGATCACTGATCCTCCCCCGACCGCAAGCAGAAAATCGATATTTTCCTCCCGGCAAATTTCGATCCCTTTATGTACTGTGGAAAGGCGAGGGTTGGGCTCCACTCCTGGCAGTTCAAAGATCTCAAGTTCAGCGTCTTCACTCAATAAGGCGATGACCTTGTCATAAAGTCCTGATTTTTTGATGCTTCCCCCGCCATAAACCAAGAGAACCCGCTTGCCATAACGCCTGACCTGCTTGGCCAGGTGGGACTCGATTTGCCCTTTTCCATAAAATATATTGGTGGGATTCCAAAATGAAAATGCATTCATACTGTCACTTCTCCTTTCGTTTCTCCGTTCAATTTATCATGATTCCTGTGAATGCTTCCATGAGGAATTTCACAAGGACGTGCTATACTGATGATCACAGATCTTACGCCAGAAGGAGATGCCGCTGATGAAAATGGCCTTAATTTCCGACATTCACGGCAACGCGGTAGCACTAGACGCTGTGCTTCGCGACATTGAAAAAATGCAAGTGGATCACCTTATGGTACTGGGCGATCTAGCCTATCGCGGCCCAGAACCAAAACGGGTGATTTCCACCCTTCAGGCACTAGATTGCACCATCATCGGCGGTAACGCGGACGAATGGGTAGTACGTGGGATCAGGGACGGCGAGGTTCCAGATGCATCGCTCGCGAGAATGCGCGAAGAACGAGAGTGGACGGTGCGACAGCTCGTAGAGGAAGACCTGGATTTTCTAGCTAAGTTGCCCACCACACACACGATTTGGTTGGACGAACACACGTCAATGCTCTTGTGCCATGCCACACCGACTAACCGCTTTCCTGTCACTTTACCGGAAACGCCTGAAGAAGAGCTGATACCGCTATATTTTGCCCGCGCAAAATCAGAACAACATTTGATCACGGCGTATGGCCACATTCATCTGCCTTACATTCGTTATATCAATGGCTCTGTCCTAGTCAATACAGGCAGTGTAGGCATGCCTTTTGACCGAAATCCCATGCCTTCCTATGCATTGGTGGAATACACAGAAGGACATGTCGCTGTCTCCATCAGACGCGTCCGTTACTCCACGAGTATGGCGATCGAAGCGTTGACGCGGGTCAATTATCCCCACGCCGAACACATCGCCGCCTGCTACACGAATGGCGTAAAACCTTACTGATACTAATCGATCGAACCTGTCTTCAAAAAGCGCTCCGCCATCGCGTCAATTTCTTTTTTTAGCTCATTGACCAACTCATTTTCGGGGATTTTGCGGACGACTTCTCCATGGCGAAAGAGAAGTCCCTCCCCTTTTGCCCCAGCGATGCCAATATCCGCCTCACGCGCTTCTCCTGGGCCATTAACCGCGCAGCCTAGAACGGATACCTTGATTGGTGCCCGGATGTTTTCTACATACGCCTCGATTTCATTGGCAATGGCGATCAGATCGATGTCGATTCTCCCGCATGTTGGGCAAGATACTAGCGTTACCGCATTTGCAATAATGCCAAACGTCTTTAAAAGTTCTTTGGCTACTCTCACTTCTTCGACCGGATCGGCAGAAAGCGAGATGCGAACCGTATTGCCAAGTCCCATCGACAATAGCGTACCGAGTCCTGCCGAACTTTTGATGGTGCCACTAAAAAGCGTACCAGATTCAGTGATGCCAAGGTGAAGAGGATAATCAAAATTTTCCGCCGCCAGTCGGTAGGCTTCGATCGCAAGCGGGACATTTGATGCTTTCATCGAGACGATGATATCGTGAAAATCAAGCTCTTCGAGAATGCGAATGTGATGCAGGGCGCTTTCCAACATCCCTTCTGCTGTGGGATAGCCATATTTTTCAAGGATGTGGCGTTCAATAGAGCCGGAGTTCACGCCGATGCGAATCGGGATTCCCCGCTCCTTACACGCTTTCACCACCGCTTCCACCCGGTCTCGTTTGCCAATGTTGCCTGGATTAATGCGAACCTTATCTACGCCGTTTTCAATGGCGGCAATCGCCAGTCGATAGTCAAAATGAATATCCGCCACGAGTGGAACCGTCATCGCCTTTTTGATTTCCCGAATGGCAGTCGCTGCTTCCATGGAGTTCACGGTTACCCGGACAAGGTCGACACCCGCTTCTTCGAGGCGCTTGATTTGCGCAACCGTTGCTTCCACATCGGCTGTCTTGGTCGTCGTCATGCTTTGGATAAACACCTGATTGTTTCCGCCCATGACCAAATTGCCAACTTTCACAGGCCGGGTCTCAGTCCGCTTAAACATTCGTTTTCTCCTCTCCCGTAAATGGCTGCCCTCCATCGCTGTCCCATTCAGTATACCACGCGCTTATCATTTCCTTTACCGAATCAATGTGGTCATTGGTGAATCAAGATGTTATAACTAGAGAAGTACACATTGGCAAAATTGACTAGGAGGCTTGAAGCATGTCCATTGATTCTCAAATGGAATCCCATTTACAAACACAGAGGCAACGTCACCTGGATGAACTGCTGGGACTTTTGCGCATTCCAAGCATCAGTGCCTTATCCATACATAAAGAGGATGTCGCGATTGCGGCAGTATATCTTGCTGAAGCACTGACCACTGCAGGCATGGAAAACGTAAAAGTATTCCCAACAGAGGGCCATCCTGTCGTCTATGGCGATTATTTGCATGCACCCGGAAAACCAACCGTGCTCATATACGGACATTATGACGTACAACCGGTAGATCCCTTGAAATTATGAAACAACGGGCCTTTCGAGCCAACAATAAAAGAAAACAAAATTTACGCAAGGGGCGCATCAGACGATAAGGGTCCCACCTATCTTCACATCAAAGCACTTGAAACCATTCTGCAAACCACCGGATCACTTCCGGTGAACGTCAAATTTTGCATAGAAGGCGAAGAGGAAATTGGCAGCCCTCATCTTGAACCCTTCATCGCTACTCATCATGACTTACTCCAAGCGGACGTACTGCTCATCTCCGACACCACCATCATTGGCCCCAATCAACCAGCAATTTGCTATGGACTAAGGGGCCTATGCAGTTTGGAAGTCCACGTGCAAGCGGCCAAGTCCGATCTTCATTCCGGTCTCTTTGGCGGTGCCGTTCCCAACGCTTTACATGCCATGACCGAACTGCTTTCTAGCCTCCATGACCATGAAGGCAAGGTGCTCGTGGAAGGTTTTTATGACGATGTCGCCGCACTTACAGCGGAAGAGCGTGAAGAACTGGCTAAACTCCCGCAAGACGATATGGCCTACATGCAAAGCCTAGGGTTGAATGAACTCGTGGGCGAGCCCGGCTATACGACCATAGAGCGGACAACCGCACGACCCACCCTCGAACTGAATGGGGTTTATGGCGGATTTCAAGGTGAAGGTTCCAAAACCGTCATTCCGGCGGAAGCCCACGCGAAAATCACCTGCCGCCTCGTCAACAACCAGGACCCGTTGAAGATCCTTAACCTGATCGAAGCCCACCTCAAAGCGCACGAGCCAAAAGGGGTCACCGTGACGGTAACGAGACACGACCATGCGAAACCGTTCATCGCTGACTTTCATCAACCCGCTATCCAAACCGCAGTGGAAGCCTACCGATTTGCCTATGACGTCGAGCCTCATTTCATGAGAATGGGCGGATCGATTCCCATTGTGGAGGCGTTCGACCGTCTACTGAAGCTCCCAGTTGTCCTGATGGGATTCAGCTTGCCAGATGAAAACTTTCATGCACCCAATGAACACTTTTCCCTAGATAATTTTGATAAGGGGCTAAGGGCGCTCGTCTTCTACTACACGCATTTGGAACGAGTATAAAAAAGCGCAATCCGAGGATTGCGCCAGTATCAGGCTGCTGGAAAAAATCCGGCAGCTTTTTTCTTAGAAGAGAACGCCTACCATCATCGCCACACACATCGCCATTAGGTAAATCAACGAAAACTTGAACATTTTCGAAGCCCAAGCAGTATCGTCTCCTGCCTTGAACCCGCGAAGTCCCTTGACGAGCCACATTCCGCCAAGTATCACCGCAGCCACTAGGTATAACAGGTTCTCCTTACCAAGCACATATGGCATGATCGAAACCGGGAGGATAGCCGCCGTCCAAAGCACGATCTGAATTTTCGTCGGCTTAAAGCCATAGACAACAGGCAATAAGGGGATACCCGCCGCTGCGTAATCTTTCACACGCCGCATGCCGAGCGCCAAAAAGTGAGGCGGTTGCCAGATGAAGAGGATGGCGAAAAGCACCCAACCCATCGTATCGACGGAACCTGTGGCGGCTGTCCAGCCGATGAGTGGCGGCATCGCTCCCGATATTCCACCAATGACCGTGCTGAGTGTCGTAGTCCGCTTGGTCAGTCCAGTATACACAATCACATAGAAAAAAAGTCCAAATAGCGCCATGTAAGCCGAGGTCATGGTAGCAAACAAACTGAGTACACTCACCCCAACCAGGCCTAGCAAAAGCCCCAGAGCAATGACCGACCATTCCGAGATGCGGCCATTCGGCAATGCCCTTCCTTTCGTGCGCTCCATGTGCTGATCAATATCTCTATCAATGTAGTTATTGAGTGCACAACCAGACATCACGACGAAACTACTTCCCACCAGCGTGGCGAGCGTCAAGCTGATACCGGGATCGCCTTTTGTTGCCACAAAAAGTCCGGTAAATGCCGTAAACATATTGGATAACGTGATGCCTGGTTTGACCACCTGCAGATAATCATTGAATGTCTGCTTCAACGTAGCACGACTGCGAGGAGGATGCAGAGCTACATCCGGTTCGTAAGTCATCACTTGATTCATCGTGAACCACCCTTTCTCAGTAGAGATGAATTATTTCGCATGAGGCGTCAGTGAGAGAGAAGAAGTAGTGATCCCCTTTTCTACTCGCTCTTTTCCTGGTATTTCGATGACAATTTGCGTCAGTAAAAAAACACTCAGCGCCACCATCGCTACAGCACCTGCCCAGTGCAGCGTATCGAGCGACATGGCCAATTTCGTGGCAAGCGTAATAAATCCAAGCAGCATTTGATACACGATCAAAAATCCTAACAAAAAGGAGGGAAGAACAAACGCCTGTAGCTTCAGCGCGCGAGCAATCAACCACACCACTGCAATTCCTAGAATCACGCTGGTCGCAATGTGGATACCCAAC
>JAJZAS010000122.1 GCA_021799325.1 Bacillota bacterium
TAACCAAGTGACGAATGATAAAATTATTCAATTTTACATTGAACATATAACCCCGTGAAACAACATACATGGCCAAATCACCTGCTTACTTATTGTACTTTACTAGAAAAACATTATAATATGTATATGAATTAGAATAATTATTTTCTAATAGTAGCCTGATTACATAAAATTGTGAAATTGATAGCAAAAATGCTAATTATTAAGCTATAATTAAGCAGTTGGAGTATTCAGAATAAGTACCCATTAACTTTTTGGAGGAACTCATTTGCAAACCACAGATATTGAACTGGATAAAACTTTACTGTTTTCAGCGATCAGCAACTCACTAGCTATGATTTTATTCAATGATCAGGGGCAGGTCTTGTGGGTCAACGACAATTTTGCCCATGCGATGGAATATGAAGCAAAAGAAATGATCGGACTCCATCATCGACAGTTTTGCTTAAATGAATTTGTTTCAAGCCCGGATTATACTCGTTTTTGGAGCGATTTAAGAGGAGGTAAAGCGTTTCAGGATAAAATTAAAAGAGTTACCAAACATGGAAGAATGATAACGCTAGAAGCTACTTATACCCCAGTGATAAATGAAGACAACCGAGTGCAAGCCGTGATTAAAGTAGCCACAGACATCACCGTGCGAGACAATATACTTCATGAAAGCACCACAGATCTCATGGCGATGGTGGAAGAAATGACGAGCAGCACTGATGAAATTTTGGGAGCCTCACAAAAAATTGCGGACACGATGAATGCGATTAATCAAGATTCACAAAGCGTAAAAGCCTCTGTGGAAAACATCCAGCAGATTACCTCTTTTGTTCAAACCATTGCATCGCAATCTCACTTATTGGGACTAAATGCTTCCATCGAAGCGGCAAGAGCAGGAGAACAAGGTCGCGGTTTTGAAGTCGTCGCTAACGAAGTGCGAAAGATGGCGGAGACCAGCAAAAATTCAGCGAGGGATATTTCCGAGCAGTTACAAGCTATTTCCGTTTCGGTTGCGTCCATGACCAATCAGGTAGAAGCCGTAACCAATCAGGTAAATGCCAATGTGGACTCCATTAATGAACTGAAAATCGCCTATACTCAAGTAGCATCCAATACCGAAAAACTTGCATCGACCATTTGATTTCTAGGGGGCCTCCCCCCCCTTTTTTTTGCGAGGAGGATTCTATGAAAAGCATGCCTGACTTATGGAAATCTCCCACGTTAAAGTCATTAGTGATTTACTTCATTATCAGTGCTGGATTACTGGTCGTCACAGCAAGACTTATTGTCATTTCAGTGAAAGACCCTAGTATTCTCAATCTCCTTCGAGATATTCTGTATATTACCATCATGGTATCCATCATTTTTTTGATGAAATATCACTATCAAACGTGGATCAAATTTCCCCATGAAGAATTAAGACTTCAGGAAATGAAGTTTCGCGAACTATTTGAAAACGCGAGTGATGCTATTTTTTTATATGAAGTTCGCGATGATTTAACACCGACTCAATTTCTTGAAGTGAATCGGGTGGCCTGTGAACAACTCGGATATTCTCATGACGAACTGCTAGCCATGACCCCTGTCGATATTCAGATAGACAAAAACTTCCAAAAAGTCCAGAACCACATTAAAAATATGATCAATAACGGCCCCACCACTACGGAAAATTTCCACATTGCCAAAGGCGGTCAAAGCATCCCCTGTGAACTCAGTATGCGTATATTTCAATTTGAGAGAAAAAAAGTGGTACTGTCCATCGTTCGTTACATCGCTGAACGCAAAAAGGCGGAAGAACAACTGTTACGTTCAGAAAAGTTAGCCATTGTAGGCGAAATGGCAGCAGGAGTGGCGCATGAAATCCGCAATCCACTGACTGCCATCAAAGGATTTCTTCAATTACTCCAAGAACAGGAACAAAATCATTACTATGCGACAATTATTTTATCAGAGGTCAATCGGATTAATAAGATTGTGTCTGATTTCCTGATTTTAGCGAAACCGCATGAGCAGGAAATGAATCCGGTGGACTTGTGTACCATTACGAAAAATGCAATCGAACTGATGCGACCAAAAGGTTATATGACCAATGTTCAACTCACCTATCACTGTGTAGTTGAACCGTGCTTTTCCATTGGCAACGAAGACCATTTGAAACAGGTACTGATCAACGTCTTGAATAACGCCATCGAAGCGATGCCAAAAGGCGGGATCGTCCGTGTTGATATTCAGCGCAGCGAGGAGAATATGTTACTAATACGCATTATCGATCAAGGAGTCGGAATTGCTAAAGAACGAATTGAAAAATTAGGCGAGCCATTCTTTACTACAAAAGAAAAAGGAACCGGGCTAGGGTTAACGGTAAGTAAAAGAATCATCGAAGCGCACCATGGAAGCCTCGTTTTCACCAGTGAAGAAGGAACCGGGACCACTGTTGAAATTTATTTGCCGGCAGTGTAGAACACTTGAAGATGCATATACTACCTGTATCCCAGCCATACAACTGCTAAACGCCAACATGAGCAAGGTTTTTTTTAACATGATTGCTTACTTGACCGGAATCCCTTTCGGGATCTGTATTGGCTTTTTCTGATACGCATAATTTGCTGTCTCATTTAGCGTCATTTTCATGGCTCCACTTAATGGCTCCACTAGACATTTGATTTTTCGGTTGACCATATACAGACGATGTTACAGTCTCTTGTGACGAATTGACCAGTGCCATGATGCGTTGCATATCGTTTTTTGACACACTCAAGTTCATCGTCACTTTTTCGTTTGTTACCCGTTCTTTACCCAACACTTTTTTGGCAGTTACTATCATATTGGCATTGACATGGTGAAACATGATCGCCATGATTCTGTTCATATTGGGTGCAATCGTTGCTCCCGAAGAAGTATTGTAGATAGATAAAACCTGGGTGACTAAAGAGGTAAATGTTTTTGGGCTTAACGTGGCATGAAAAACATCACCGGATTTTTGAGTCTTGACCGTCACTTTATTGTATATATATTGATTGGCCTGCACCAATTGACTCAACTTGGAATTGTTGATGGTACCGTAAAGCTTCCAGGCCGATTCTCCAATTTTTATATATAAACGATTTGACCAGCGTATTTATATGGGTTTTTGTCCATTGCCAAACTGGTTCCACCAGTCTGGATGCTGTTCAATATAGGTCACTAACGCAGAAATTCGTTCTAGCACATTGGCATTCACATAGTGTTCAATGCCTTCTACGGTCTGGTATATCTCATCAGGATCTTTAATCCCCAAATGTTGGAATAATATTTCAAGAGTCTGGTGACGCTTTGAAAGCTGTTGACCCAGTTGAAACCCTTCATCGGTCATCCCCAACCCACGATAGCGCTCATACACCAAGAGCCCATCACCATCAAGCCGTTGAATCATTTTACTAACCGATGCACTGTTGACTCCCAAACGGTCTGCTATATCAACGGTTCGCGCGTAACCTTTATTCTGGATTAATGACCATATGGTCTCAACGTAGTCTTCCTTAGTAGGTGTCGTTGCCATCATTATCAACTCCAATAATTAACTAAAGATATTTTATGCTCACGATTGAAGGTGACGACTCAAACATCGTCACCACGTGATCATCAGCGGCTGTTAACTATCCCATCAAAATGGCAGAGAACCACCAAATGTTTGGTAAATCAACAATAAGTTTAACAGCAGGATGGCGGTTGCGACAACTATTGCCATTACCGTTATCCACCGTTTATTGACCAACACCCCCATGATGTCTTTACGACGTGTGAAGTAAATTAGGCTGATGACCGGCATCGGGAGCACCAAGCTTAAAAGAACTTGACTGATGACGAGCGTTTGCGTGGGATTAATCCCCAGGGCCACGATAAACACAGTCGGCAACATGGTGACTACCCGCCGCACCCAAAGAGGAATGGTGAATCCGATAAATCCCTGCATGATCACTTGCCCCGCCATCGTACCCACCGCAGAACTTGAAAATCCAGAGGCTAACAGGGAGGTAAGAAACACCGCTGCAGCCGCTGGCCCTAGTAGCGGAAACAATGTTTTGTACGCCGTTTGGATCGTGGCGACATTGGTGTGCCCCGTTCCGTGAAAGACGGACGCCGCCATGTACATCATCGAAAGATTGATGAGACCAGCGAGTGTCATGGCAATCAATACTTCTTTCGTGCTAAAGCCATGAATTCGTCTTTTCTCCTCGTCGTTTCGCGGTACAATTCGGTTTTGGGTGAGTCCAGAGTGCAGGTATACTACATGGGGCATGACAGTCGCCCCGATGACACCCACTACCAATAAAACACTGCCATTTCCCCCGATCCATGGAACCACACTATGATAGGCAACCTGACCAAAATTGGGGTGTGATAAAAAAGTTTCTACCAAATAGCTTGCACCAATCAGTATTACGAGAGCCCCGATGAATCGTTCCAGTGGTCGAAATCCAAACCGATCCAACATGAGGATAGAGTAGGTAGCTACCCCAGTGAGGAGTGTGGCGATGAGCATGGGAATGTGAAAAAGTAAGTTCAGTCCCAGCGTAGCGCCAAGAAATTCTGCAAGATCTGTTGACATCGCTGCAATTTCCGAAAAGATCCAAAGTGTGAGGGACAACCACTTTGGGAAGTATTCTCTACATAGTTCCGGTAAGTTACGACCAGTCGCGATCCCCAATTTTGCCGACATGTTCTGAATGAGCATTGCCATCAGATTTGCTAAGACTACTGCCCACAATAACTTATATCCGAACGCTGATCCACTTTGAATGTTGGTAGCATAGTTACCCGGGTCGATATAGGCAACGGCCGCGATAAATGCCGGACCAATAAAGGGGATCATTGCTCGGATTCCCTTGCGCTGATTAGTGAGGGCGGATCTAGCGGCAATGACCGTCTTATTCTCTGCAATATCCGATGGAGAGGATGACATCATGTATCCACCTCACTTGTTTCGCTCAAATTAAAATTTAACAAAATGTTCACTACACTTTCCTACGAGACCAATAGTTTCATCAGGGAAACTTTCTAATTACATCATATACAAAAAATTGAAAAAAGACAATAACCAATAATTATTCTAATTTGCCTTTCAGTTACTCCTCCTGCATGATCAGACTGATTTGCCGCAAAGACCAATATTTGCTCTTGGGAAACTTTATACGCAATCATATGCACGGAAGTGGCAAGGTGTAACTGATGATTTTCACCAAAAGTGGTTTAGGCGTTTGAATGCGAAAAAACCGCTCTATTCGAGCGGTCTCTACTATTTTAGCTTTTGTATGATCATTTATAACATAAATTTACTAGTCTCTAAGGTTAATTTTTTGCCAATTTGATTCAAATCTTCAGCAATATGCGCCATTTGTGTTATTTCTCGAACATTTTGCTGGATGCTGGCCAGCGCCTCCTGTACCCCTTTAGTGGCTAATGATAATGCCATGCTGGCTTCATTTGACAACCTTTCAGTATCAGAAAACTCTTGGCTCACACTCTCTACTTCCTGCATCACCAAGTCAAACACACGGCTCATTTTCGCTCCATTATCTTCCATTCGCTTGAATACTTCAGATAACTCTTCTGTACCTTTGCGCTCCTCTTCTGTGCGTTTACCTGTTTCTGAAACAGAATTCGTTAACTCATGAACCTCATTCCGAGATTTCACAATTTCATCACTTG
>JAJZAS010000123.1 GCA_021799325.1 Bacillota bacterium
CCGCAACTCAGTATCGCCAAGTCGAACTGTTCCCGACTCATAATCAAAGAATTGGGATAGGATTTGCACGATACTGCTTTTTCCTGCACCACTTGGCCCCACAATAGCAATATGAGCACCAGGAGCCACTGTGAAGGAGAGGTCTTTCAGCACCTCAGGCTCGCTAGGATGGTAACGGAATGATAAATGATCCATTACCAGCGCAGAAACCACCTTTCCCTCCAGTTTGACCTCACCGCTTAAAACAGATGGCTCTGCGTCAACAATAACCATCAAATGCTTCATCGAAGCAAAACTTCTGCCTAAGTATTGAAAGGCAAGCGGCAACGGAATGATCGCTTCAAAGCTTGCGAGCGCGGTCTGCGCAATCACGGTCAGGTCAACGCCATTAATTTTCCCCACTTGAACGAGAGGAATCGCCACGAGCAATAAAATCCACATGGAAAAATGATTAAAAAACGTCATCAATCCACCGGTCAGTCCACCGATCCCTGCCATTTTCATTTGTTTTTTTACCAACATATGCTGTCGAGTGCTCAGACTTTCAATGACTTTTTGCTCTTGTGAAAATGCAAGAATGTCCGACATCCCCTGAAGGCTATCGACAAGCTCAGCAGAAAACCCTGAGCGCGTGGTCACGATTTCTGAGCCAAGTCGATTACCCAACCCATACGTCAGCGCAGGGATGCCAATTCCCGAAACCAATAGAATGAGTACCTGAAGCAAACCAAGCCTGTAATCAAATAACGACAATAGCCAATAAACGATCGCCATCACAAAAAACGCAATCAGTGTCGGTGCAATGGAGCGCAAGTAAAAGTCCTGCAGTGTGTCCACATCAGATACGGCACTACTGAGAACATCCCCACTTTGCAAGGTATAAAGCCTGGCAGGGGCGAGAGGTTCCAATCGGTCATAAAACCATGTCCTTATGTTCGAAAGAATCCGAAAGGTAAGATCATGTGAATAATAGCGTTCTCCGTAACGGAAAACAGCTCTCGCGATGCCAAAAAAGCGCACTCCGACAATAGGAACCCACAGCAACAGCACCGTCGATGGGCGAAGCGCTGCAGATGCGATCAAATAACCTGATGTCGCAAGCAACCCGATATTGGAAGCCACGGTCAACACCCCAAGAAACGTGGCCCAAGATAACGCGACTTTATGAGGGGAGATGAATCGGAACATGGTTCTGATCACGATAATTCCCCCTTTCTCCCACATAGGCAGTCAACATGTGATGGTATAACCCTTTTCTTGCTACCAGTTCCGAGTGTGGTCCCTGATCAATAATTCTGCCCTCGTTAAGCACCAAAATCCGGTCCATCCTGCTTATGGTCCCCAATCGGTGAGCAATCACCAAAACCGTCTTGTCTGCAAACAACTCATTGAGTGCGCGCTCAATCCACATTTCGCTTTCAGGATCCAGATTGGCAGTGGGCTCGTCCAGCAAGATGACTGGGCTATTTTTTAAGAAGGCGCGGGCGAGTGCGATCCTTTGGATCTGCCCACCGCTTAGACCCAATCCATTTTCCCCCACCCCCGTCTCATAGCCTGCAGGCAACTGGCAGATAAATTCGTCGGCTCCAGCTTTTTTAGCAGCATCCATCATTTCCTGTAAGGTGCATTCAGGGTTCGCCATTCGAAGATTATCGGCAATGGTTCCCTTAAATAGATGGGGGTGCTGCGGAAGATAGGTAATCTGTTTGCGCCAAGCTGCTGCAAGAGCAGGGGTCAGAGACTGATCCTCCACCCGAATCGTGCCATTTGCGGGCGTCATAAAGCCCAGCAAAAGATTCATGATGGTGCTTTTGCCAGCGCCAGTTGGGCCGACCAGTGCCACTTTTTCCCCTCGATGAATGGTCAGGCTTAAATCGTCAAGCGCTTTCGTATCCGTTCCGGGATATTGATGAACCACATGCTCAAAATGTAGGTGGTCCCAGTCCTCTACTATTGTCGGTGATTCAGCGCTGACCCCGCTCTCTTGGAAAATAGGCTCATCTAAAAGTTCAAAAATACGATCTGCTGCCATCACGCCATTCATTCCTGCGTGAAATTGTGTGCCAAGAAGACGAATAGGTAGGTAAAATTCCGGAGCGAGCAGCAACACAAAAAAGGCATCCTGAAAGTGCAGCGTCCCCGCAATCAAACGGAGGCCAATAAACACAGCGACAATGGCAGTGCTGAGAGTGGTCAGCAATTCAAGCGCCAGCGCTGATATAAAAGCCACGCGCAAGGTATCCATCGTGGTCTTCCGATACTGATTGCTGATACGCTGAATGACTTGCAGTTGATAGCGACTGCGGTTAAACAGTTTTAGTGTAGATAGCCCTTGTAATACATCAAGAAAATGAGCACTCAAGAGACTCAACGTCTGAAACTGTTTCTTGCTCTTTTTTTCCGCCTGTTTTCCAATCAACATCATAAAATAGGGAATCAAAGGCCATGTAACGACAAATATGATGGCGGTTACCCAATCATTAGGAACGACAAACGCGAGGATCGTCAAAGGAACCAGGGCGGATAGCGCAATTTGGGGAATATAACGGGCTAGGTAAACTTCTAGTGATTCAATCCCCTCCATCACCGTGTTGGTGACTTCGCCGGTTCGCTCACCACGCAAATACATGGGTCCCAATTGGAATAGTTTCCGAATCAATTGATCTCGAAGTGATTCCTTCACTTTTAAAGCCACGCGCAGTGCGAATACTTCGCTAAACCATCCCACGAGCGCCCTCAGCGCAATCGAAATAAGCAACCACACCATTAACCCCATGAGGGTATTCAGTGCCGCATGATTAAGAAAAGCCCGATTGACAATCCGCGACAAAAAATTAGCTTCTAAAATCGCCACAAGACCGCCTGCCAGCCCTAACCCAATGGTTAGGGCGAGCAGATGGCGCACTTCCTGAATCTGTGCAAAAATTTTCTTACTTATCATGCCGCTTTTCTCTTTCTATAATGGATTGGGTGAAGCCATCAATAATCCATGTGATCCGTTATTTTTACGCGCTTGCGGAAAATGTAATAGGTCCAGATCTGATAGGCGAGCACAATTGGCACCAGTATCAGCGCGACAATCGTCATCACAAATAGAGAGTGCTGATTGGACGCTGCATTATAAATAGTAAGGTTCCACTGTGGATTCGTACTGCTAATCATCACATTGGGATAAATCCCAAGAAACATGCCAAGCGTTGTTAAGGCGATGGTTAATCCCATCATGGTAAACGCCCAACCTCCATGCTTTGCCACCAAGAACCTCACAGAGAACACCGAAATAAACGCGAGTACAAAGATCACGAAAACCAGTGCAGAACTGACGCTGTATTTGAATACCGCGCTTGGCACATAACTGAAGATGACAAAGAGCAATAACACAATCGCTACGGGAATCCCCATTTGCATCGCAAATTTCTTTGCTCTTGCTTCCACGTCACCTGATGTTTTCAAACTGAGGAAGAGCGAACCATGTAACATGAAAACCAGCAGGAATGCGATACCACCAAGCAGCGCATAGGGATTCAACAAAGTAAAGAAGTTACCGGTAAAGTTCATTTGCGCATTGATCGGTACACCCCTGACAATGTTGGCGAAAGCGACTCCCCATAGAAGCGCCGGAATCAGACTCCCGATAAAAATCAACCAATCCCACGTATTGCGCCATCTGGAACCAGGATTTTTGCTGCGATACTCAAGCGCCAACCCACGCAGAATCAAACCAATCAGCATCAAGAAAAGCGCCAGGTAAAAACCGCTGAACAGCGTCGCGTACCAGTTGGGGAACGCGGCAAACATCGCGCCACCTGCAGTAAGCAACCAAACCTCATTACCGTCCCATACAGGGCCGATACTATTTAACACCATCCGCCGCTCGAGATCGTTTTTCCCGACAAAAGGTAGGAGTATACCAACTCCGTAATCAAATCCTTCGAGAAAAAAGTACCCGATGAACAGCACCATTTCAAGGATAAACCAAAGTGTATTCAGGCTCATTATGTCTCCTCCTTTCCAGATTAAAATGTAGAAGCGATATCGCTTGAAGCATCGTGTTCTTCTTCAACATCAAAACCTAATTTCGTATACTTACTCATTAGTCCAATCATGACGACCGCCATGATGCCGTACAAGAGCCCAAAACCAATAAGTGTCGTAAGCGCCTCGCCAGTCGATACGATAGGCGAATTGCTAACATCTGTTTTCAGCAAACCAAATACCGTCCATGGTTGGCGACCAATTTCCGTCATAATCCACCCCATGGAGTTGGCAATAAACGGAAGGGAGATCGACCATAGCAGCACTCTCATGAATTTCGGACTGTTTTCCAATTTGTTGCGGCGAACCACGACAATTCCCCAGAGTGCAAAGAGGATCATCAACACACCTGCAAGTACCATGATACGGAAACTCCAGTAGGTCGCGTTGACTGGGGGAATATAGTTGCCAGGACCGTATTTTTGCACATATTGTTGCTGGATCTCGTCCATCCCCTGCACTTTACCGCTCAGGCTGTCATAGGACAAAAGACTCAGCACATAAGGAATTTCAATACTAAAGGTGTCTTTCTTTTGCGACACATCAATTCCTGCAATGAGCGACCAAGGTGCATGTTCAGGAGAGGTCGTCCATAGGCCTTCGGAAGCGGCCATTTTCATTGGCTGTGCTTTCACCAAGTGTTGCGCTTGAAGGTGTCCCATTAAAGCTACCAATATACTGGATATCACAGCTAAGGTTAATGCCACCTTAAATGAGCGTTTAAACACATCCACATGATAATGGCGAAGCAATTGATATGCGCTGATACCTAGTACGAAGAAAGAGGCCGTGGCCCACGCACCAAATATCACGTGAGGAAATTCCACCCACAATTGCGGGTTGCCAAGCAGTGCAAAAAAGCTGGTCATTTCCGCGTGTCCGTTGTGGATAGCGAATCCAACAGGTTCCTGCATAAATGAGTTCGCAGTTAAAATCCAGAGTGCGGACAATGTGGTACCAAGCGCCACGAGCCACATAGAAATCACGTGAAGTCGCTTCGATACCCGCTCCCATCCAAAAATCCAGATGCCGAGAAAGGTCGACTCCATAAAAAATGCCAACAGCGCCTCGACAGCAAGTGGTGCCCCAAAAACATCACCGACATAACGAGAATAATCAGACCAGTTCATACCAAATTGAAATTCTTGAAGAATACCAGTCACCACTCCAATGGCAAAGTTGATTAAAAACAACCTGCCAAAGAATTGAACCAATTTCTTCATCTTTTCGTCGCCAGACCGAACATACATGGTTTCTAATATGGCGAGCAGAAATGCTAGACCGATGGTCAGCGGCACAAACAAGAAGTGATACACAGTCGTTACGCCAAACTGAATACGGTCGACCATCAATGCACTCACGGTGTTCCCCCCTAATCTTTTAAATAAAATTACATAATAAATATTACAAATATCGCTATCCCACATGATCATACCCATTAGAACTCATCGAAAGGAGATCAAATCTAACCGAAGAAACTAGTACAAATGGACTAATTTCTAGTATATTTCTAAGAGTCTGAGTTGTTTATTGTTACTAAATGAAAGTAAGTAAAAGCACAGCAATTGTGCTGTGCTTCATTTAATAGTCTCAATTTTATCATGAG
>JAJZAS010000124.1 GCA_021799325.1 Bacillota bacterium
ATGGACAAATCCGTCTGCTCAGCATGAACGCAGCGAGCGGCTGGAATCTCGTTTGCGTGCTTCGAGGGATCTTTTTTGTCGCGCTAATCGCCTACTTTGGCTATACGTCTTTCCACCTTCAAGGAGTGATCCAGTTTGGGGTTCTGTATGCGTTTGTCGACTACCTGAACCGCTTGTTTCAGCCAGTAGTGCAAGTCGTCAATCAGCTATCCGGAATGGAACAGGCACGCGTGGCGGCAGAGCGGGTGTTTCAACTCCTCGACGAAGAGGGCATTGAAGTGATCGATGGGGAAATGGAGCGGTATCAGGGTGATGTCCGTTTTGAAAACGTCTATTTCACCTATGATGGAAAGCAGGATGTCCTGAAGGGCATCTCTTTTGAAGCAAAAATGGGCCAGACGATCGCGCTTGTCGGTCATACGGGATCAGGAAAAAGCTCAATCATGAACCTCTTGTTCCGGTTCTACGACCCGAGGTCCGGCAGGATAACGATTGACGGCAAGGACATTGGGGAATTGCCTAGACAGCACGTGAGACAGCACATGGGCATTGTGCTGCAGGATCCATTTCTCTTTACCGGGACGATTGCGAGCAATGT
Organism: Bacillota bacterium; assembly: GCA_021799325.1. Taxonomy (GTDB): domain Bacteria; phylum Bacillota; class Bacilli; order Alicyclobacillales; family SLC66; genus JAJZCL01. The sequence goes on from JAJZAS010000124.1 coordinate 599, forward strand.
CAGCCTTGAAGACCCCTCGATTACCAGAGAGCGCATCGACAAAGCGCTAAAAGAAGTGGGGGCAGACCGATTGCTGGGCAATCTAGCGCAAGGATGGGACGAACCGGTCCTGGAAAAAGGGAGCACGTTATCCGCCGGTCAGCGCCAACTCATCTCCTTTGCGCGAGCGCTTGCGTTTGATCCTGCCATTCTGGTGCTGGATGAGGCCACCTCCAGCATCGATACGGAGACGGAAGCGGTCATTCAGGATGCGCTCGAGGTATTGAAACGCGGGCGCACCACGTTTATTATCGCGCACCGATTATCTACCATTCGCAATGCGGACTTGATTCTGGTGCTTGATCATGGTGTCATCGTGGAGCGAGGGACGCACGATGAACTGATGGCGCATGGCGGGCGCTACTTCCAGATGTATCAACTTCAACTGGGAAGCGTATCGGCCTAGTCATAGGGATGAATGGGATTGCATGGTGGATGACAACATTAAAGGTAGATCAGCCGGAGTGGACATCGTTTAACGAAATCCTCATTCGGCTGACCAACCAGGGTAGCTTATCTATGTAAGGAGGGGAAGGCAGCGAAAGGGTGGCCAGAAGTTATTGTGGTGATGATCGCAGTAGGCTCATGGACCTTTCTTGCCCTATCACCCCCATTTATCGTGGAGTCCTCTCCGACCATACGCCTGCTTCATTCGCTCACAAGGGAACTGGTCAAGGGACATTTTAATGGTAATTATCACGGCGTTCCCAACGGTGCTAGGCTTAAAGACCTGCGACCTGGGGGCGTCATTTTGCTTCATAATCAAAATGGTGCCTACGGGTACTGGACGCATGCCGTGCTGTATGTGGGAGGCGGCAAAGCCATCGATGCCAATGATTTTTCCCGGGGCACCATTTTAAGCCCGATGCCAGGCTATCTTACCTACGATGAACTCTCCGTATTTCGCCCTCAAATTTCTGCGTTTCAGAAGCAACAGGTCGTCCAAAGCGCACTGCAAAAACTCGGTTATCCTTACAATCCATTTGCGCCTATACAAGATCAACATTCTGAATATTGCAGCAAACTCGTTTGGCATGCTTTTCATGATAGCGGGGTACAACTATGTCCAGCCTATCAGTGGGTGTTGCCTGATGATCTAGCGCATAGCAAGGTGCTACATCAGGTGGCCGATTGGAAGCATGGATGAGGTGGACTGGCCTGGCTAGAAAGTATTTTTATTCTTATTTGCTGACGATCACTCTCTCGCTGTTATTGTCTATACTCGTTCCCGATCACTTGTGGACACAAGAATTTGTCGGGGCGCTTTGGGCAGTATTTGTCTTGTCAACTAGTGTGAAGGCGATGACAAGAGGGGAATCAGCAAGTCCGCTGCTTCGCGCAGGGCTTTTTTCCCAACTGCCAGGGATATTCATTGGCACGATAAGTCTTGTCACCACGATGCTTAATCATCCTTGGGAATGGGCAGAAGGGCTGCTTGAACTATGGACGTATCCATTTCTCCCTTTGGAAGAAAAAATCAAATCCACTGCCTCCTCCGCATTCTCCACGACTTTTCTGCTTTCTTGCCTAGTTCCTGCCGTTCTTGCTTGTATCCCATTATTTGGATCATTCATTACCGTGGTTCGAGCGAAAATTTTTGGATATGAGACTTCAGTTTGGGAAAAACATTGATGAGCAACACTTTTGATGACACCTGAAGGAGGCGCCATGCGATGCGCAAGCTTGCCCTGATGTTGACCTCGTTATCTACCCTCATGCTGTTTGGCTGTGGATCAAACGCTGCCACCTCTTCACCTCCCGCCCAAAACAACACAAAAATGACCAGTAAACCAGCGGCCCCCAAATTAAAACAGCAGAATGTCGCACTGACCGTTCTGCCAGGTGGTCGACTGGGGCCGGACGGGAAGATGCATGATACATTCACGACTCCGAATTTTACTGTGGTGGCTGGCGTTCCTGTGAAACTTAGCGTGTATAACTATGACAGTGGAAAGCATTCTGTCACGAGTGGCGCGTTGCATCTGAATCTAGTGGCAAAAGGTTCCACGAAAAATGGAGTGCCTGCTATCACCACCGCTACTTTTACCCCAGGCAAAGCGGGTAAATACATCTGGCAGTGTATGGAACCCTGTGATGGGCAAAATGGTGGTTGGTCGATGACCCATTTGGGATATATGAGAGGTACGATTAATGTCGTGCCTTATGCAAATAAGCAATACATTTACATGATGATCAAGGACAGCCTGCACTACGCTGCGGCAGACAAAAAAATACACGATTCTTACAGTCCCACCAGCTTCATTGTTCAAGCGAATATACCAGTACAAGCTACGGTGGAGAACTTCGATACAGGCCAGCACAGTTTCACCGACCCTGGGCTGAACATTAACCGTGTGTTTAGGGGTGGCAAAAAAGTGGGCGATCCCAGCTTGACGACCTTTACCTTTACGCCGAAAAAGGCGGGAACTTACAGTTGGCGTTGCATTATACCCTGTGATGGCCAAAACAAAGGTTGGGCCATGAATCACAATGGCTATATGATGGGCTCCGTGAAGGTGACTCCGTAGAGGCTACACGGCTCATTTACGCTTGTGCTGTTTGTAAAAATGGGCGAGCGCAGTGGCGATCAACTCTCCCTGATTGTCAAAGACGTCCGTGTGAAAAACAATAATGACGCGACTGTTCTGAATGACATGAACTTTTGCGATCAATTCGCCTTCACGTCCCGGTTTGATAAAATCAACAGTGATGTTGAGGGTGAATGCTCTTTCTACCGTAGGGTCTATTTGAAACGCTGTTTCTGCCATGGCCGTGTCGACAAAAGCGGTCATCAATCCACCGTGTAAAATGCCATAACGGTTCAGTAGATCATCTGAAATCGTCATCGAATAGGAGTAGACTCCCACTTCCTTGTCGATCTGCTTAAATCGCATGATCTCCTGCACAAAAGCAAGCGGGTGATGATAGGTCGCTTTTTTTGCTTGGATCAATTGAAAGATTTCCTGGAGTTCTTCTTCCGGCATTTGTTTTAGTTCTTCCATGATTTCGTCCAGCATGAGCAATCTCCCCTTTGCAAGAAATAATAAATCTCAAGACCCACACCCGTGGGCCTTGAGATTCGCATGGTTATGCGCGAGTGGTTCTCTTTTTATTCTTCCGATACGACTGCTTGGCAGACGCGAGCACATTGCCCGTCACCCAAATACCTAACAGTAGAATAGGTATTCCATAGAAAAGGTCGACAGGATGCCTGCCAATGCTTCCTTCATAGACCAGTCCAGTTCCGTATATTCCTGTTGCCAGTGCGAGAAGCCAGATGACCCATAGCATCAGGCCTTTTTTCATCTACATCCCTCCAGGCTTATCCATTGCGTTTATACCAGTCACGCCAAATCACTTTATAAAGCGGCAACACTTTCGGCAATTTGTTCAGGCCAGGAATAAACGGTAAAAGAACCAACAGTAAGAATAGTATTCCCACAGTATAAGCGGCCATTTCATCTCCAGCAGAGGAGGTATTATAGGGCGGGATCTGATAAAGGAACGTGTAAGGTGTCAACCACCAAGGACCTGGATCTGCCACCTCATCATGATTAATTCCCCATTGTCCCCCAAGTATGTCTCTGCTTTTGGCGATTTGCTCTAGCGGGGCTCCTTGCAGGAAGAGGAGGTCGTTTTGGACGTTCCAACGATAGACACCCTGATTGGTTTCTCGGTTAAGCGCACCTGAGAGCAGGCCGGATTTGCCCATCGTCATTTCATCTTTCATCATGAGTGCAACGGGGCCGTAGGAGCCAAATGGAACCACTATTTTTCCATTTTCCACTTTAGCTTTTGCCAACGCATTGTTGTAATTTTGGTCCCAAGACTGTTGCTGCGCAGGACTTGCAGAAATATAAGTAGATAGAGCCTGTTTGAGTGAAGTGTTGCCAGATGCGGTAGCTAGCATTTGAAGAGGTTTCATCACATCGGCAGAATATGGAATCACCTGATACGGCGTTCCCCACCAGGCTTCTGGATCAAGGGGGCCAATCGATTGTGCTGCCGTGATATTCCCTTTCCAGCCATTGTTGTACGGAGGCCCATAGGAAGCCATTGCGCTTTGCCCATCCAAATCGTTTAAGGCAGTTTGCTCAAATAAAATGGGGTTGCTATTCGCAATTTGCTGATTGGTGATCGCCGGGCTATATGGGGCTTTCCAGATCAGTGAAACCACCACCACTAGTACAATGACAATCACAAGACTGACAGTGCCTTCCTTGATTAAATCAAAATCCTTTTGCGGAAATGAATTCGGATCTCTTCGCACCTTGTTCATTGGGCGTCTCCCTCCTGGTTGTCTTTCTCAGGGTAAGGGGGAACCACGCCGAGACGTCGTACCTGCAAGAGGTGCCAACCGACAAGGATGATAAGGACGATAGGCAGGACTGCAATATGAAGACCATAAATTTGTCCGTTGTTGAGAACGTTTATATAGCCATCAAGTCCCGAGCCATTGAATGCATCTTTGGCTTGAACCTGGTTCCACTGAGCGAAAAAGTCCCCTCTCGATAGATATCCGGTAAATGCGGTGACAACGGCAATCCCAAAGGACAGCGCACCGAGAATCCAAGTGAAAGCACGGCCCTCGCGCCATGCACCCATAAAGAACTGCCCCACTAAATGCATGGTCATGAAAAAAAAGAAAGCTTGAACACTCCAAAAGTGTATATTTCTAAAAAAGTACCCCAGGTGAGAAGTCTGATACCATAAAGTTCCCTTTGAAGCCATGATAATTCCCGAAACGATCACCACCACGAGGGCACTCAGTGTAAATACGCCAAAACTGTATACGAGCGAAGATACATATACAGGTTGTTCAGAAGGAAGCAGGTTTTCCCAAGTCAACTGCTCGGATAGTTTTTTTCTTACAGCGGCGGTCCAATTCATGATTGGCCACCCCCTTTGTGATGAGGGTATTTAAGAAAAACAAATACGATGAACACGACGAGCCATAGAACACCCGCATAATAATTGGGCCAGGCATTTGCATAATT
>JAJZAS010000125.1 GCA_021799325.1 Bacillota bacterium
ACTTGGACACCCTCGCCCGATCATGAGTCCCGATGCATCCAATCCCTCGTTTTGCAATATTTCCAGTTCAACAGGTGAAGGCGTGTAAGCGATCATACAATCATTGCATATTTTCCTAACCAGCCGCTGGGCAACGATTCCCCTTAGCGCCGTGGCCACCAAAAAGCGGTCAACTCCCATGTCGATCAGACGCGCGATGGAGGAAATCGAGTCATTCGTGTGAAGCGTAGATAACACCAAGTGCCCTGTCATTGCAGCACGAATAGCGATTTCCGCCGTTTCCGTGTCACGGATTTCCCCCACCATGACAATATCCGGGTCCTGGCGCAAAATTGAGCGCAGCCCTCTAGCAAAAGTCAATCCGGTCGTTTCATTAACCGCCACTTGATTGACACCCGCCAGACGATATTCCACAGGGTCTTCTACTGTGATGATATTGACCGATGGCTGATTGAGTTCAGTGAGCGCTGCATAAAGTGTGGAGGTTTTTCCGCTTCCTGTTGGCCCTGTCGCCAGCACCATTCCATTGGCGCCAGAGATCATATGGCGAACCGCTGCGAGGTTGTCATCTGTAAATTGAATCTGTTCCATTTTTTGCATGTTATTGGAGAGATCTAGCACGCGAAGGACAGTTTTTTCTCCATAGATGGTAGGCAAAATCGATACACGGACATCAATTTCTCGAAAGTCCACCGTCACGCGAAAGCGCCCATCTTGTGGGAGTCGGTGTTCGGCAATGTTGAGGTTCGCCATCACCTTGATGCGAGCGGTCACCACGTTTTGCATGGTTTTAGGCAAACTTTGCACCGTGCGTAGCGTACCGTCAATGCGAAACCTGACGTTCATCCCATTTTCCAATGGATCTAGGTGAATATCACTGGCGCGGTTGCCCACTGCCTGACTGAGAATTTGGCTGACGAGGCGCACTACGGGAGAGTCTTCATCCACCAGTTCAGCATCTGCCCCTGCGGGAACAGCTGCAGCACTGGCTTGTCCCATCGATTGCATCGCCTCGTCGAGGGATCCTTTCATGCCATAATATCGTTCTATGAATAGCTTGACTTCATCTTTGGTCGCAATGGCCACTTCAATTTGAAACCCTGTTGACATGCGCATGTCGTCAATCGCGTAGTAATCCATGGGGTCCGCCATTGCCACAAAAAGTTTATTGCGCTCTTTGCGTATGGGCATGACCAAATAACGATTGGCCATGTTTTCTGGTATTAACGTTAACACTGATGGATCGATTTTTTCCTTAGAAAGATTGACATGTGGAATGCCTAGTTGAAACTCGAGGACTTCAATCAATTGGTTTTCGGTGATAAACCCCATTTCAATCAAAACATCGCCAAGTCTACCTTTAGACTGTTTTTGGTATTTTAACGCTTCGTTTAATTGCTCGGCAGTTAAAATGCCGGCTTCATATAACAAGTCTCCAATGCGTTTTCGTGCCAATGATGTCTCCCCCTAAAGGCTACTTCTCCCCTAGGAAAATATTCGACATCATTTGGCATAAACCTGCTATATTTACCTCGACATCAACAAAAATAGCGGCTAGCCAAGCCTCGTCGACTCCGTCTCCAGTTGCTGCGCCAGCATCTTTCCTGCTTTCCAAATGTCGCCTGCCCCCATAAAAAGCACGAGGTCGCCAGGCTTCACGCGATCCCGCAGGTACTCGACCACTTCGTCCTTGGTCGCATAAAACCTTGCCCCAGCATGGCTCTTCTGGTGCACCGCTTCTGCCAGCCGCTTGGCGCTGACCCCTTCAATCGGACGCTCACCGGCCGGTGAATAAATGTCTACGATAATTACATCATCCGCACCTGAAAATGCCTGCGCAAATTCCTCAAAAAGTTGGTACGTACGCGTGTAGCGCTGAGGTTGAAACACTGCCACTACCCTTCGCTTTGTCTCTTTGGCTGCACGAATCATCGCCTTGATCTCCGTGGGGTGATGAGCATAATCGTCGACAAGGAGAATGTCATCGCGATCATACAGCACCTGAAAGCGTCGCAATGCCCCGCGAAACTCTTTTAACGCCTTCGCCGCCACCGAAAAATCAATGCCTACTTCGCTTGCCACCGCAATGGCTGCCATCGCATTGCCCACATTGTGCGCACCGGGAATCATCAGTTCCAATTCCCCCAGGTACTCATGGTGATGATAAATGGACGAGACAGTGCCGTGCCCGACGAAGCGCACATTTTCCGCACGGTAATCCGCCTCTTTATGATGCAAAGAATACGTTTTAACGCGGGAATGCAAATCCGGAACGAGTCCCTCCACGATTTCGTCATCCATCGACGCAACGAGCAGGCCATCTTCTGGCAGCAAGGACACGAACTTCTGGTACGCCGCCACCAGATTAGCAAAACTCCCTTGATAATGCTCGAGGTGATCAGCTTCGATGTTCGTCACCACTTCAATCATGGGATTGTAATTCAAAAACGACCCATCGCTCTCATCTGCTTCTGCCACAATGTGTTTTCCTTTACCCGCTTTCGCGCTCAAGTTAAAATTGGCAGAGACTCCACCGACAAGAAAAGTTGGGTCAAGCCCCGCCTGCTCAAGTACCCAGGCGACCATGGACGTGGTGGTCGTCTTGCCGTGCGCACCTGCAATCGCGATGCCATAGCCTTCTTTCATGAGCTCCGCCAGCATCTGCGAACGGTGAAGCACCGGCAGTTCACGATCCCTTGCCGCCTGCAACTCTTCATTGTCACTCGTAATGGCCGTCGAATACACGACTACATCGACGTCTTCGATGTGGCTCTTGTCGTGACCAAGGTAAACACGGGCACCGCGCTCCTGGAGTTTTTTTGTATAATCATGTTCCGCCACGTCAGACCCGCTGACAGGGAACCCTCGATCCAGCAAAATACTGGCGATTGCCCCCATGCCCGCGCCACCGATTCCTATAAAATGGATGCGCAGCTTATTATCCTTAATATCCATGATCGCCACGTTCCCTTTCCTGATTGTACTTTGTGAGCAAATACTTCCGAGCTTCCGCCACCGTATAGAGTGAGCCTGTCACGAGCACGGTGCCAAAAACTCCTTGTTCCACTGCGGATTTTACCGCTTCTTCGACGCTTGCTACCCATTGCACCTCGACCGATTGCCAAATAAATGGACCGAGTCTTCTCTTTAGTTCTTCACTGCTTGCCGCCCGAGGCGTATCCGGCTTCGTCAGCCACACGCGTCTGACAAACGGTTGCAGCGCTTCGAATACTGCTTCAATGTTTTTATCTGCCATTGCCCCAAACACGAGTTCCAGTGAGGTCGCTTCAAGCGACTGAAGGGTTGCCGCGAGGGCCTTTGCCGCATGCTCATTGTGGGCACCATCGACGATCACGCGAACTCCGTCTCTATCAAAAACCTCGAATCGTCCAGGCCAATACGCTTGTCGAATAGACGAAAATGAACCCGTTGCCGTTACAGGCATCTTTCTTTTGCCCAATTCAAAAGCGGCTAACGCCAGTCCCGCATTTTCCAGTTGATGATCACCGGTTAGCGGTAGATGTAATCCGAAGCCGTCCTGCCAAATCCCAACATAATCGACGATCTGCCCCGCCAAGCCGCGACTCGCTTCTCGTACCACGTGAAAATCATGCCCCAGCCGAAAAACCGGACTGCCCTGTTCGCTTGCCACTTTATCAATCACGCGAATCGCATCACCACGGGCGGCGGTGACCACGGGAATTCCCGGTTTGATGATACCCGCTTTATCATAAGCAATTTTGGCAATGGTGTCGCCCAAAATCTCCTGATGATCCAACCCGACATTCGTGATCACCGTCACGTCCGGCATCACCACATTGGTCGCATCGTAGCGCCCGCCAAGGCCGGTTTCAAAGACTACCAGATCCACCTTTTGCGCTGCAAAGTACCAAAGTGCCGCCGCCGTCAACACCTCAAACTCGGTGGGCTCAAGTTCCGGATCATCCGGCATCTTGGCCATCGCCAATTTCACCTGAAACAGCGCCTCCACAAACGATGCTTCCGAGATCAGCGCTTGGTTGATGCTGATCCTCTCTTCCAGTTTTCCCAAGTCCGGGGAAGTGTATTGCCCCACACGAAAACCTTTTCTCATACCCACAAAAAGCGCAGTGATCATCGCGCAGGTGGATCCTTTGCCATTAGTCCCTGCCACATGGATAAAACGAAGGTGGCGCTCCGGATGATCCAGCCTTGCCAGGAGTTCCTGCATGCGCAAAAGACCTGGCTTAATGCCGAACCTCGACCTGGATTTCAAAAACGCATAGGCCTCTTGGGCACTCGCCCATGGGTTCATGATAATCCCATCCTATTCATCACCCTGTCCCGATGTCACTTTTGTAAACGTGCCATTTCCGCTAGCACTTTTTCCCTTCTGTCTTCATACATCGCGAGTTTTTCTTTTTCCTTTTCTACGATGTCCGCAGGCGCCTTGGCCACAAAGGAAGCATTATCGAGTTTTTTCACAAGCCTTGCCACTTCCTCGTCCAGATCAAGTTTCTCCTTATTCAACCGCTCTAGTTCTGCCGCCACGTCCACCAGCCCTGCGAGCGACAAATACACTTCCACCCCGGCGATGACGTTCGTCACCCGCTCTTCAGGTGGATTCGCCGCTTGATTGACGGTGACTGATTCCGCATTGCATAGCCGTTTGACATAGGCCACCGAATCCTGTAACAACGCCTCGTGCGCCGCTTCCGGTTTTAGCACTACTTGCACTTTTTTGGCCGGATTCACATTCGCCTCGTGGCGCAGGTTGCGCACCGCGCGAATCGTCTCCATCACAAGCGCCATCGCATCAAATCCTGCCTGGTCGCGAAGGGACTCAACCGCCACAGGCCAACTGGCATGCGTGATGGTTTTTCCATCGTGAGGCAAGTGTTGCCAGATTTCTTCTGTCACAAAGGGCATGAAAGGATGCAGCAAGCGCAGTGCCCGATCAAGCACGTAAACCAGCGTGGCTTTCGTCGGTGCCTTCTCGGCATCCGTCCCTTCGTAGAGTGACACTTTTGCCAGTTCAATGTACCAGTCACAAAAATCATTCCAGAAAAATTCGTAGATTTCTTTTCCTGCCTCCGCAAACTGATAAGCTTCAATCGTTTGCGTCACTCGATCGATTGTCTCCTGCAATCGATGCAAAATATAGCGGTCCGCCAGGCTTGATGGTGCCTGTTCCATTGTCACCACAGACGTCACGTCTTCCGTGTTCATGATGACAAACCGGGCTGCGTTCCAAATTTTTGTCACGAGCGACTGCGCCGCATCTACCCGCTCCATGTAAAAGCGCATATCCTGCCCCATGGATGCGCCAGTCACCAGCATGAACCGAAGCGCATCAGCGCTGTACTTGCTGATCACGTCCATCGGGTCAATCCCGTTGCCAAGGCTCTTTGAGAATTTTCTGCCCTGCGCATCGCGCACGAGGCCGTGGATCAGCACATCTTGAAATGGCGGTTGTTTAGTAAAGTAGAGCGAAGTAAAAATCATCCGCGCCACCCAGAAGAAGATGATGTCAAACCCGGTCGATAAAACGTTGGTAGGAAAATACCTCGCAAAGTCGTCGCTATTTTTCGGCCAACCCATCGTCGAAAACGGCCACAATGCCGAAGAAAACCACGTATCGAGCACAT
>JAJZAS010000126.1 GCA_021799325.1 Bacillota bacterium
CCGATCTAACAATATTCGTTTCGCGCGCCTGTACCTCTTCTAAAAGTAAATCATGCGCTTTTTTATCCTGCTGCCACTGAGACGCGAGGAGTTGTAATTGCTGGGTTTGCTGACGCACAAGCGGCGGGACAAGGTGAGAGTCCAGCAACTTTTCTGTTTTCACCACCTCAGCATTGAGGTCCTCTACTTGTCGATGTAACGCTGTCTTTCTGTCACTTGCAGCTTGAAGCTTTAGGGCGGCTTCGTGCTGCTCCCGCTTTACGTCAGCGAGTTCGATTTCCTGCTCCCGTATCTCTTCTTCCAGCAAAAAAGCCTCTTCCAGTTGGCCCATTTGTGTATGCAGCGCAGGTTCCTTTTCCTCTTTTTCAAGTTGCGATTGTTTCAAGCGTTCCTTTGCCACGTCCAGTGCCTGCCTGGTAAGTTTCTCATTTGCGAGGGCATTCGTATGCCTCACACCCATTTGCTCCACTTGCAAAGCCAATGCCTGTTTGGATTCTATAAAAGGCCATACCTTCTCTGCTCTCACCGCTATCTCCATGCGCTTTCGCAAGCGCTCTATCTCGCCAGTCAACCCCTCGTGAGTGGCCTTAGCCTGATTGGCTTTTTCAAATTGTACCTGGAGCGCGAAAACGCCTTTTGCTTCTTCATATTGCCTCTTTACCGCACCAAGCGCTTGTGTTGCAGCATCCTTCGCTTCACTTGCAGAAAGAAGCGCAGTTTCTGCTTGATGCACCGCTTCTTGCGATGCATCGCCCAGTTCGCTTTGCGCTGCAAGCACCTGTTGTTTCTCATTAATTTTTTGTTTGTGTTGCTCATTGATTTTGCCGGATAATGCCTGCCCGTATTGCTCCAAGCCAAATAACCGTTCCGCCATCTGATTGCGATTGGCGCCAGTTAACTGCAGGAATTCTGCGAATTTGCCTTGCGGCAATACCACCGCACGAGTAAAATCCTGAGGCTCCAGTCCTATCAAATTGCGAATCATCTGATTGACGGCCTGATTGCCTTCCGCAAGCACAATCACACCAACACCTGTTGCATCCGTTCCCTCGAGTTCTATTAGCCGACTGGAATGATGGGCGACCGCATAACCGGTTGCACGCTTGAAAATGCGATCCACCTGGTACCGTTTTCGCGCATCTTGTCTACCTATTTCAAATTCAAAACTGACGGCCACCTGTTTTTCAGCGTGATTGAGAATGCCTTGTTTCCTTGACGTCCTCCCTACTTCTCCATATAGCGCGAGGGTAATTGCATCTAGGATTGTGGATTTGCCGCTTCCCGTAGGTCCAAAGATGCCAAACATCCCAGTGTCAGTAAGTAGTGTAAAATTGATCTCCTGTCGTTCCCGAAAGCTGTGTAATCCTGCTATCGTCAAGCGAATCGGTTTCATTGATCCCTCTCCAGCTCTTCACTTTGATCAGATAATGCCTTTAAATCATCCTCAGCTTCAAGATTCGTCGCCATTTCCATAAATAACTCTACCAGTTCGTCATCAGGAACCACACCGAGACGCTCCTGAAAAAATCGTTTGAACATATGCGTCACTGATAGCGTGGAGTAATCCTCCTCTTCGCGCACCTCTCCTGACGCAAAGGACTCAGGCAAAATAGGGCGAATGTGAATAAATCCTTCATGCATATTTCGCAAACGGCGAATTTCATCCAATTGCAATCCTGTTTTCACGTGTACGGAGAGATCAATCCAGGCGTTCGCGTCCCGTCCTTCCTCCACCCAACTCCACACCTGCTCGATGCCTTCTGTCGCGTTCCACTTGACTAGTGGCTTGCCGCAGGTGAGCGACACTTCTTTCCATACCGCAGGAGCACCCGGCTTGATGTCGACCACCACCACAGACTTCTGCTGCCCCGCCTCAGAAAAACTGTAGGCAAGTGGTGACCCTGCATAGCGAATTGGGAAGTCCGCACCATGTACTGCTTGAGGGCGATGCAAGTGGCCAAGCGCCACATACTGGGTGTTTTTCGGAAATACACTTTTATCCACTGCATAGGCCCCACCAATTTGTATCTGCACTTCTGAATCGGACTCTATACTTCCACCAACATATAGGTGACTCATCACGATATTCACAGTATCCACTCGAAAATGAGTCGCCAACTGTTCAAAGAGTTCTGCTATTCTAGCTTGATAGCGGGATTGAAATTCATCGTCCTGAAGCGTTTCGGACATGACCTCGTTTAACCTGGCCTCCGATGGGTAAGGGACCGCCGCAATCACCGCATGCTCTTCACAGCCCGGAACAGAAAGTTCTAACCACCCGGTTCCGCCTTCTAGCCATTCGATTCGTCCATCGCCAATTTGAAGGGGATAGACCGCGTCTTTGGGATAACCAAGCAGCGTAATACCCAATTGATCTGCCACTTTTTGCGCTGCCTTGATTCGCTCCGGGTGATCGTGATTGCCCGCGATCACCACCACACCCCTTGTTCCGCCTGACGCAAGAAGGGATAGCGCTGAATAAAAAAGTTCTTCCGCCTGAGCGCTCGGGTTGACCGTTTGAAACACATCACCTGCCACGAGCACCAAGTCGATTTTTTCCTCGTCACAGATCGCACCAAGTTCTTCTACAAACTGCTTTTGTTCGCTGATCCGCTCCCGTCCCTCCAGCGTTTTGCCAAAGTGCCAGTCCGCCGTATGAAGAATGCGAATGGCCATCCCCTTCTTTCGATCAAAAGATCAAGACTGTGCTTGTCCAGCACTTTTTTCTTCCCAAAGTGATCGCGCCAATCGCCTGATGACCTTTCCTGTCGCGCCCATCGGCAATCCTGGGACTACTTCGATGATATGGGGGCGTTTATAGTCTGCCAGGTGTTCACGACATAGTGCTTCCAGTTCTGTAATCGCCACTTCTTTTCCTTCTCGCTCCGTGACCATCGCAACGATGCGTTCACCTCTACGAGCATCGGGTATACCAAACGCCACGGCAAGTGCCACTCCCTGATGACGCAAAAGCACGTCCTCAACCTCCGTGGGATAGACATTTTCCCCTGAAACGATGATCAGATCCTGTTTGCGGTCGACCAGATACAAAAGTCCTTCATTGCTGATATAGCCCATATCGCCTACCGTCAAATAATGGTCTGGGGTAAAATTTTTCGTCGTCGCCTCTGGATTTCTCCAATATTCGGTCATCAGGGTTTGGCCGTGCACGTAGATTTCCCCCACCGTTCCGTCTGGTACTTCTTGATGATGGTCGTCCAAAATTTTGAGGTCCAATCCGATAGAAGGATAGCCCACGGAACCAACTGGCCCATTTTCCGTATGACGCAAGATGGTGGCCGCGCCAAGCTCGGTAGACCCATAGATATCATAAAGCCGCGCCTTCGGGAATCCTTTCATCAAGCGATCGCGAAGGGTGCTATCAAGCGGCGCCGACGAGGTCATCACCACTTCCAGCCCGTCTGCCCGCACTTTTCCTGATTCCACCGCATCGGCGATAAACGTCAGAATGCTTGGCACAAACATGCCATAATTCACCTTGTGTAAATTGAGTTGTTCGATCACCAGCCGAGGGTGAAACGCGCGGTGCGGATAGATCACACAAGTGGCGCCAATGGCTACGGATAACGTGACAAACCACATTGAGTTGACATGGAACATTGGTAGGATCGCAAAACCCACCTGATCGGAAGTGACGCCAAGTTCGCTTACCAGCATCAGCGCTATCATCAAGTTGCTGAGGTGATTGCGGACCGCCCCTTTTGGTTTGCCCGTGGTACCGGACGTATAGACGATCACCCAAGGGTCTGTCTCCTGGACCTCGTAAAAATCAGGCTCCACCACTTTTGCCTCGGCCACCTTCTCTGTCCAGGAACCCCCCTCACCGGTATAAAGCACCCTTAATTGAGGTGGCGCCTGTTGAAGCGCGGGCTGCAATTCCGGGTCCGCGACAATCAACGATACGGCTGCATCACGAATGGCGTATTCGATTTCTGCTGGTGTCCAGCGCAAGTTGAGCGGAACCCCAATCACTCCCGCTTTTGCCACACCAAAATACAATTCGGCCATTTCAAGACCGTTAGGAAGAAGAAGCGCCACACGTTCGCCTGGTTGGATGCCAAGGTCATGTAGCGTCCAGGCAATTTGATTGGCACGTTCGTTCAGTTCCACGTATGTAAATGATTGTTCACCAAAAATCAAAGCTTTCTTATTCGTATTCCGTTTTGCGGCACCAAGTAGCGCCGATCCTACTGTCAACATGATTTTCGCCTCACCATCAGAATTAACAAACTCGATATTTAGGAGATTTTCCCGCTAGCACAAGCATCAGGTTTTCCACTGCCAAATTGGCCATGGCAAGCCGCGTCTCAACCGTTGCACTGCCGATGTGTGGAAGTGCCATCACATTAGGAAGGTGAATCAAAGGATGACTAGCCCGCACAGGCTCATGATCAAAGACGTCGAGTCCGGCCGCCCAAATTCGCTTTTTTTTCAACGCCTCGTAAAGCGCCTCTTCGTCGACCACAGGGCCGCGTGATGTATTGATCAGCACTGCAGTGGATTTCATTAGTGAGAGTTCACTTTCGCCAATCAGGTGGTAGGTATCTTTTGTAAGCGGTGTCAGGACGGAAACAAAATCCGATTCTTGCAAAAGCGTCTCGAGATCTCGATACTCCACACCAAGGCTTTGTTCCTCTTCCAGTCTGCGATTCCGGTTGTGATAGAGAACCCTCATTCCAAAGCCAATCGCTCGGCGCGCCACCGCTTGTCCAATTCTCCCAAGGCCAATGATGCCAAGCGTCTTATGATGCACATCGAGCCCCGCAAGCAAAAAAGGGCTCCAACTCTGCCACTCGTCATTTTTGAGGAACGACGCCGATTCCATGAGTCGCCTTGATGTGGCAAGGAGAAGCGCAAACGTCAAGTCAGCAGTCGTTTCGGTGAGCACATCGGGTGTATTGCAGACGATCACATTTCGTTTTTTTGCTTCTTCCACCTGAATGTTATCGTAACCGACCGCCATATTGGACACCACGCGAAGTCGAGGTGCTGTATCTAATAATTCGCTGTCAATGGGATCGGTCACCATGCATAACAGCCCGTCCACCTCTTTTACTTCCTGTAAAAGCACGTCTCTTGGTACCGGGACATCCTCGCGATCCCACCATTTGCAATCAAACGCGTCCTGAAGCCTTGCGGTGACCTCTACCGGCAGCCATCGCGTGATATAGATTTTCGTGCGTGTGCGATTCAACGAATCTCTCCTCTCCAGAAAAATGAAGGAAATCAACGAAAATCATCCAAAACGGGCCTAAACAAGCCAAAATGTTCATTATATTGAACTAAGGTCTAGATTATTCCTCTTGATTTGTTCTATAAAACGAATATAATGAATCTCGTAGCGTTCGTTAATAAGAACAAAGGTCGTGTCACAGCGAACCAAGTCAATCTTAATCAGTAAAGGGGACGGATCGATGCGCACTACCCTAAAAATATCTGGTCAAATCATATTTTACCTTCTTCTGGCGCTTTTCGTCATCCTGATTTTCTTTGGTGCCGCTTCGCGTATTACAGGTGGTAATCCAGCGCTTTTTGGTCAACGAATGTTTGTTGTCATGTCAGGATCGATGGAACCGAAAATTCATACCGGCTCCG
>JAJZAS010000127.1 GCA_021799325.1 Bacillota bacterium
CAATGGCGTCTACATTGCCTGCCAGAATGTATCCGGCTATCAATATAACAGGCAAGAAGCGCTGGTGTTGCAAGCGCAGACAGCAGAACTCCTGGGTCTCTCACTGGCATCTGTACACGTTTCGTACCCGGGAGGTGAGGTGTAAAAAGGAGCCTGACGTGATGAATGACATCGTAAAAAAGTTGTTGGGAAACAAATGGTTACTTGCGCTTACCGCGATCGGACTGCTGTTATTGCTTTTTGGCGCAAGCGGAGGAGGCTCATCGCCACCTGGTTCAACGCATGCTACACCAGTGCTCGCTCCGGCGCAACCCGCGTTGAAAAATGCCGGTACTGGCGTCTCGACTGCGACTGGCGATACGGCGCTGAATGCTGCCATGGCGTATGAAAATTACTACGACCGGACCCTAACCAACATGCTCAATCAAATTCAGGGGATCAGCAACGTCATGGTCATGGTAACGGTGGCGTCCACTCCCATCAACGAATATGGGCACAATTCAGTCGTCACCAGACAAAACACGGTGCAGTCCGGTTCGGGCAATCGGTCGACCACCACCTCGCAATCGACGCAAACGACACTGGTGACGGTCCAAAATTCAAATGGCAATCAGTTGCCCGTTGTCGTGGATGAACAAATGCCACGAGTCACTGGGGTACTGGTGGTGGCCAAATCTAGCAACGAGGTCATGATGGAGTCTGAAATCACCAATGCAGTACAGGATGCCCTTGGCATCCCCAGTTATGAAATCACGGTATTGATGCGAAAATAGCGACCAATTGAAGGGAGAGAATGGTAATGGTGAAAAGACAAACCGTGTGGTTGTCCACGATGATGGTGTTATCACTGATGTTGATCGGTTATTACACGCTCGGCACTCCTCCGTCAACTAGCAAAAACACAGCGCTTGGAGGTTCAGCCAACAACAATCTATCTGGGGTAACGGGTCATACCGTTCCTGCGTCAAGTACGGGAATCGGGCAGGCTACCAATAAAAACAACGCTGCCACCACCCCAACATCAAGTAAAGCGAATCCCAGCGACTGGTTTGTACAGGCTACCCTTGATCAAATGCAACAGCAGTCAAAAGTCATCCAGACCCTACAAAACATGCTGAGCGATCCGCGCATCAGCCAAAGTGCCGCCAATAGCGCATATCAGCAATTAACGACCATTCAATCGGAACAAGAGAGCGCGAGTAAGATTCACGATCTGTTGGTCGGAGAAGGCTATCCCGATTCACTAGTCTTGTTTAATCCGCAACATCAGGTTCACATCTATGTGGAGGCAAAATCGATTACCCCGACAATGGCGGTCAAAGTGATCAATTTGGTTTCAGAAACGCTTGGCATGCCATCCAATCAAGTGATAGTAACACCCCATGTCTAAAATGAATACAGCGGTGGTTCGTAAATTTACTATTAAATTGGCGCTTTCGGCGCCATTTTTATTTTTGTGTTATACTCGATGGGAGATAATCAGGGAAGGAGTGGTCTTATTTGTTAAAAGTAAGCGATATTCGTGAACTTATTCGATTACTTGATGAGACCAGTGTACATGAATTAACCATTGAAACAGGAGAAGTCACCGTCACGATGAAAAAAGCAGATGTGACAGGCTATATTGCTGCTCCTGTTGCAAGCGCTTTACCGCACGAATCTGCACCGGCACAGGTGGTGGCGAAGGTCGAAGCTCCCGTGGCAAGCACGCCAACTGCGGTACCAACACCTGCGGAACAGAAGCCTGTGAAAGAAGAAACAGGATTTGAGTACATCAAATCGCCAATGGTGGGAACCTTTTATCGTGCTTCCTCGCCTACTGCTGCTGCATACGTTGAGGTGGGGTCTAAAGTGACGCCAAAATCTGTGGTGTGCATCGTCGAAGCCATGAAACTGATGAACGAAATTGAAGCCGATCTTCAGGGAGAAATTGTCGAAGTCCTTGCCGAGAACGGACATTTGGTCGAATATGGTCAACCGCTATTTAAAGTTAAGACCACTTGATGGAGGGTGCCATGTTAAAAAAAGTGTTGATCGCCAACAGAGGAGAGATAGCTGTTCGCGTTATTCGTGCCTGTAAGGAATTGGGCATCCAAACCGTTGCGATCTATTCCGAAGCGGATAGGGAAGCCCTGCATGTGGAATTGGCGGACGAAGCCTACTGTGTAGGCCCCACAGCCAGCAAACAAAGTTATTTGAACATCGCGAACATCATGACAGTAGCGACTTCTGTAGGGGCTGATGCCATTCATCCCGGTTACGGATTTTTATCTGAAAATAGTGATTTCGCAGAAGTGTGTCATGCAGTTGGTGTCAAATTTATCGGACCGAGCGCTCAGGCGATTGAAAAAATGGGGGACAAGTCTACCGCTAAGGCTACCATGAAAGCGGCAGGCGTGCCCACCGTGCCAGGAACCGATGGCCTTGTTGAAGATATGGAGGAGGCCATTCGCGTAGCAAACGAAATCGGTTACCCCGTCATCATCAAGGCGACTGCCGGTGGCGGCGGAAAAGGCATCCGCATCGTAAGAACGCAGGAGGAACTGGTGGCCGCGATTGAGATTGCAAAATCGGAAGCAAGTTCTGCTTTTGGCAATGCGGGCGTGTATCTTGAAAAGTACATAGAGCATCCGCGCCATGTGGAAATTCAAGTGCTCAGCGACAGTTTTGGCAATGCGATTCACTTAGGGGAACGCGATTGTTCGATCCAACGCAGGCTGCAAAAATTGCTCGAGGAATCCCCTTCACCTGCGATAACGCCGGAAATCCGCGCTAGGATGGGTGCTGCCGCAGTGGCTGCTGCAAAAGCGGTGAACTATGAGGGCGCTGGCACCATTGAATTTTTGCTGGATAGTGACGGTTCATTTTACTTCATGGAAATGAACACTCGCATTCAAGTGGAACATCCGGTGACTGAATGGGTGACTAGCGTCGACTTGGTGCGTGAACAGATTCTCATTGCAAGCGGTGAGCCACTTGCCTATCGGCAGGAAGACATCGTACAACATGGTCATGCGATTGAGTGTCGTATTAACGCGGAAGACCCGGACAAGAATTTTATGCCAAATCCAGGGAAAATCCAGGATTATTTAGCGCCAGGCGGCTTTGGTGTCCGCGTCGACAGCGCTGTGTATCCTGGCTATACCGTTAATCCATTCTATGATTCGATGATCGCCAAGTTGGTCGTCTGGGCGCCTACGCGCGAAGAGGCAATTTTTCGCATGAGAAGAGCGCTCAGTGAAATGAAAGTGGAAGGAATTAAAACCACGATTCCTTTCCATGAACGGTTATTGATGCATCCGGAATTCCTTTCGGGAAATGTCACGACCAGATTTCTTGAAGAATATCAGGTTTAATTTCAGTTCCTGAAAAGGTATAATCAAACAATATACAGGCTTTATATGACCAATTTTTGGGGGTGCGTTCATGGCTAACGATGGAGTGCTTCGCACAGATTTGGATGAGAACAGTGTGGGTACGACTCAAATTGCCAATGAAGTCATAGCCGTCATTGCAGGAATGGCTGCTACTGAGGTTTCCGGTGTTTCGGATATGAGCGGCGGCATTGTCGGCGGTATCGCAGAACGCTTAGGGAGGAAAAACCTCAGTAAAGGCGTAAAAGTTGAGGTGGCGCCGGATGAAAGAAAGTGCAATGTGGAACTTTCTATCATCTGTGAATATGGGTATCGGATCCCTGATGTGGCACGCGCTATACAGGAGTCTGTCAAAGAGGCCATCGAAGGCATGACTGGGCTTGAAGTCACCGCTGTCAACGTCCATGTGCTTGGGGTTGCCATCCATCCGGAGGAGCGCACTCAGGAAGAGGATAAAGAATAGCGCATAACGCTTGTCATCATTGCGGAGGAGGAATCATTCCGTGTATCCGTTTGATCGCTGGTTAGTGCGCGTGTACGGATTTTTAACTGCAATAGGGACATTATGGATAATACTTTGGTTGCTGCAGTTCTCTCCTGTGGTTCAGATGAATGCCTATTTGGTGGCTCAACAGACGAGATGGCTGTGGCTTGGTTTGGCCGTGATTTTCGTTCTTTCCATTCGATATCTTGCGTTTCGGTTGCTCCCTCGCAAGCATCATGCCTTTGTCAAGGAAATGGAAGGTGGCCACATCCGAATCGGTCATCAGACAGTGAAAGAGATTGCCATGAGAGCCACCAAACAGGTGCGGGGAGCGCAAAGAGTGCAAATCAAGATTGACGAGAGCGCCCAGGGACTGGTGGTGCTTGTCACGGTCTTTGCTGATCCTGTGGATTTGAATGCGATGGGAGAAGAAATACAACGCACGGTGGGTAATGCGATAAGGGAGATGACCTCACTCACCATCGCTGCGGTTCATGTGAGTGTCATTGACTTGGCTCCTGATCCGGTTCAAAAATAGCGTTGCTTGGGGGAGATGAAATTGGCAAAGTGGTTAGCCGTTTGGCAGCGTATCGCCCAAATGCCAAAGCGCTATTTTGGTGTGTTGGCGGGAGTGATCCTTTGGCTCTTAATTGAGATCGTTGGATTTTTTCCCACTTTGTTGCTGGCGATATTTGTCGTGATCGGCTATACGCTGGGCCGCTTTTTCGATGGTCGTGCCAATTGGCAAGAACTGCTGGAGCGATGGTGGAACAGTGACCGATTTGAATAGGAAATAGAAAGGATGTTATCCGTATGAGTCGGCACGCAGCGCGTGAACGCGCGCTTGGGACCCTTTTTCAGATGGATATCAACGATGTCCCTGTAGAAGACGCCTCTGCTTATACCCATTTGATTCATGAAGAGTCTCAAAAATCCTCGGGATATGACGAAGCGTATTATCAGCAGTTGCTGACCCAGGTTCTTGGCAATCGCCAACAATTGGACTTGATTATCGACCAGTTAAGTAAGGATTGGGAAATCGACCGCATGCCAGGAGTGGATCGTAACATTTTGCGGCTCAGCTTGTGTGAGATGCTCTATGAAGTCGATGTTCCACCGGCAGTAGCGATTAACGAGGCGGTAGAATTAGCAAAAAGTTATTCATCCTCCGAATCGCGAAAGTTCATCAACGGGGTTTTGTCCAATGCCCTTAAATTGCTTCCGGAATTAAAGAAAAATCACCCCTCGCTTAATGTGTGATCGTGATGTCATCCGTCTATGTTGGCATTGACACGAGCAATTACACCACATCGATCTGCGCCATTGATGAATCCGGCGCAGTTTTCTATGAAGATCGTCGTCTGCTGCAGGTTCCGAAGGGCAAAAACGGATTACAGCAGTCTGCGGCGCTTTTTCAGCATTTGACGCGCTTGCCAGACAGACTTGATGTACTTCAAGATGCGCTCTCGGGAAGAGCCATCAAGGCAGTAGGAGTATCAAGCAAACCGCGTCCTCGGCCAGGTTCTTATATGCCTGTATTTTTGCCTGGACTGCTTGCGGCAAAGGGGATCGCTGCGGGGGCCAATGTGAGTGTCTGGGAAACCACCCATCAAGAAGGCCACATTGCAGCGGCGGAGGCTACTGCCGATTTTGTTAGCGAAGGGGACCGGCCATTTTTGGTGTATCACTTGTCTGGTGGCACCACCGATTTATTATGGGTGAAAAAAAACGGCAATGGA
>JAJZAS010000001.1 GCA_021799325.1 Bacillota bacterium
GGGTTGTCGATCCGATCGATGGCACGCTCAACTTTATTCGAGGGATTCCTTTTTGCGCGGTGTCAATTGGCCTCATGTATGAGGGAAAAGCAGTGATTGGCGTGATTTATGATCCGATGCGCGATGAAATGTTTTCGGGAATTGCAGGAAAAGAGGCTACGGCAAACGGTCATTCTATGCGAGTGTCAGGTGTCGATGATGTGTTTGCTGCGGTGCTCGCAAGCGGTTTTCCCACCGGCGATTTTCGCGGCAAAAATGCCGAACAGATTCGCCGGTTCGGGTTTCACGCGCGCAATGTCCGGGCCATGGGTTCAGCAGCATTGCATATGGCCTATGTGGCTGCGGGACGACTGGATGGCTTCTGGGAAAACGACCTGAATGCCTGGGATTTACTAGCCGGGGCAGTGCTGGTTCAAACTGCCGGAGGCATGGTGACTGATGAGGATGGAAATGACTATGCACTCTCCACTCGTCACGTAGTAGCGACCAATGGCAAGATTCATCGGCAAATTTTGGCGGATCTCCAAGTAGATTAGGAGTGGGACGATGCAAGGTGTTGTGATGTGCGACCTTGACGGAACGATTTATTTTGCGGAACGAGGGTTTGCCCCTGGATTGATGGAGACTTTTCAAATGATCAATAGCCTAGGCGTGATCACTACCATCAACACGGCAAGACATGCGCGAACCGGTAGAGTACTTGCCGCTACGCTTGGATTGAAACACCCCTATGCCTGCCTCACAGGTGGGGTGATATTCCAACCACCAATGTGGGAAGAAGATGACTTGGATATCCCCTCCTTTCCTCAAACGAATGAAATATTACAAGGGTTTCGGATGAGAAAAAAATTGGTGACAGACGTCCTTCAAATGGCAGAGACGATGGGAATGGGCGGTCGGGTATTTTACGATCGTGATGTATACTTGTACGGGAAGCAGGAGCTTTACGTCAGGTGGCCGGAAGATCTGGAGTATCAAACGCTTGATCAGGTAGCAGATGGGGCGCTGCAAATGTTTATTACCGGTTATAATCATGAGCTTGGCGATAAGTTTGCGGAAATTTTACGAACAAGGACCGATGAGTGCAGCTACTATTTGTTTCATCAACAGGACGGGTTTGAAATTGCAGTTAACCCCAAAGGGGTAACGAAGGCTAAATTGATTGATTTTTATATGGATACCATGAAAATTCCTAGGGATGCCATTATGGCAGTCGGCGATAGTCCCGGCGATGCTCCTATGATTGAAAAAGCAGGAATTGGTGTGGCAACGGCGCTTGCTCCTAAGGAAGTGAAAGAAGTGGCGGATGTAGTGCTAGATACGCCGTCACTCGATGCGGTGCCTAAGTTTCTAAAGCATTACTATGGCTAATTGGTACTAAAAGGGGATGAACCAATGAGTACGGACACAATTGACTTGCGGATGCAACAGCTTCGTCAACTTCCTATCTATCAAGGTAGACAAGAGGCTCTATTAACTGACTTATACCAGTTGACAATGATGTATGGCTATTATCAATCAGGGAACATGAATAAAGAAGTGGTGTTTGATGTATTTTACCGCAGCAATCCTTGCGATAACGGTTATGTGATCGTTGCCGGTTTGGAGCAGGCGGCAGTGTACCTGAACAACCTGCGTTTTCACGAAAATGAGCTGCAATATTTGAAGTCTACTGGGATGTTTGATCAGGGATTCTTGGATGAACTGGCGAAGTTTCGATTTACGGGGAGTTTGTATGCCATCCCCGAAGGGACTGTGGTGTTTCCCCAAGAACCAATCATGAGGATCGAAGGGCGACTCTTTGAATTGCAATTGATCGAGTCGGCGCTGCTCAGTTTCGTGAACCATCAAAGCCTGATTGCGACAAAAGCGGCCCGAATCGTCTCTGCTGCGAAGGGACAAGCCTTCGAAGATGCGGCACCAGTCAGCGAATTTGGTCTTCGCCGCGCACAAAATGCGGATGCCGCCGTTTTTGGGGCGAGAGCGGCTTATATCGCGGGGTGTTCCAGCACTAGCAATGTGGCGGCAGGATTTAATTTTGGTATCCCGGTATCTGGTACGCAGGCGCATAGCTGGATCCAGAGTTTTTCATCAGAACTGGAGGCGTTTCGCACTTATGCCGATGCCTACCCAAACAACGTGGTGCTCCTTGTAGATACTTATGATGTACTACGATCAGGAATCCCCAATGCCATCACTGTTGGCAGGGAACTACGTGAGCGCGGTCATGACCTCCTTGCGGTTCGGATTGATTCCGGCGATTTGGCCTATCTCTCAAAGGAAGCCAGAATGCGCCTGGATCGCGCTGGCTTTACCAATACCAAGATCATTGTATCCGATGACCTAGACGAAGATACAATTCGGGACTTGTTGCTACAAGGGGCAAAAATTGATGGATGGGGCGTGGGAACTGCTCTGATTACATCAAAGGGCTGCCCATCGCTTGGCGGCGTTTATAAGCTGGCAGCGGAAAAGCTTGCTGACGGCTCATTTTTGCCGCGCATTAAAATCTCTGAGAATCCGTTGAAAGTGACTAATCCTGGACGAAAAAAAGTGGTGCGGCTTTACGTGGACGGCATTGCAAGTGCTGATCTAATCATGCTAGAAGACGAAGTCATACCATCCGGAGAGCCTGTTTTGCTGTTTGATCCTGTACATACGTATAAGCAAAAAACATTGACCAAGTACCATGCAAAAGAGTTGCTGGTCCCCATTATGAAAAATGGTCATCTGGTGTACCTGTTGCCAACACTGTCAGAAATTCAACAACACGCCAGACAGGAGTTGCAATCCATTTCCCGCGAAACGCTGCGCCCCAAAAATCCACACGTCTATCATGTGGATTTAAGCAGAAAACTTTGGGAACTAAAGCGAAATTTGGTGGAAACTATACGCGTCCATTAAGCGTGCCCACCGCTTTGTAAAAACTGGCTGACGATCTTTGCGGCTTGTGCTTCTACCTGGGAAGCGCCAGCTTGTGTGGTGCCACTGCTGCAAATGCTTAGTGCAATGGGGTGCTTAGGGTACATCACAATCGCCGCATCGTGGTATTCTTTGGGCCAATTGGCGGGAATTTGGGCCACACTGATGCCGGGGGCAAATCCGTTTGCGATTCTGCCCTGATTTTGATTGCCCTCGAGTAATCCGATGAGGGGCAATACGGTTTGCGGGTGGGCCTGATACATATGATATAGATAGTTCATTTCAATACTTAGGTCTTTTGGTGTGGTGTCGTATGGCGGAGCAAAGGGCGTTGTAACCCCCATTGCTTTGACAAAACTGTTGATTGGACCGCTACCTAGCTGTCGCATCAACATATTGCGGGCGACGATGTCCTGTTGCGCAATACTGGCATGTGCAAGCTGAATCACGGTAAAAGAAGTCCCAAATGGCATGCCGGCGATGAAGCCGGACCCTGCCTCTTTGTCGACAGGCTCATAATGCACCAGCGTACCTGGGCTCAGACGATGGTTGGCGATATCACTGTAAAGGGTGATGAGTACAGGCAGTGTCGATTCATTGGCTGCGGTGAAAAGTTGGGTATCGTTCCAGCCAAAATGAGCGCCAGTGGACATGTCAATTCCGTACACGCCGTAAGTTCCATTTTGCCTTCCAAGAAATGTTTGTAATTGCTTGGACAGTGACTGGTAAGCAGCTTGAGAATAAGGTAGCGGCGTCGCTTTTTGTGTGATTTGCCTGATATCTGCTTCGACAAAGCGAACCAATTGCGGAATTCCGCTACGGATAAACCAGGCTACGGCATAGCCAAGCCCTAGGGCAACCAGCAAGACGAACGCCAATCTCCCCCATTTAATCCTTTTCCTTCTCTTTTTGGCGAGCGAGGCTGGTTTCTTGGTTCGGCTTGCCATCTGTCCACTCGGTTTTTTGCGCGTATTTTTACGAGCAGTCTTTTTCGGCTTTTTCGTTATTTTCTTTTATTTTGAAGGAGTTTTTGGACTGTACATTTTTTATCATCCATTCTATAGTAAATGGAGTTATATTATTATTAGTTCTTTAATTAAATCTATCATATGCGGCGAAGAAAGAAATCTCTTTTAGAGGTGGAAATTAAAATTTTGGAGGGATAGCAATGAATGATACACGGATGATCGTTCCCACAAGGACACCTGGAAAAGCGGATGCTGATGCTCGGCACCATGCTTACATGGCAGGGAATGCGCGTGCCGGAAGGATTATGGTGGTGGATGATGAACAGGGCATTCGCGACTTTTTGCTTTTTGGACTGCGGGATGAAGGCTATGACGTGTTAACAGTTAAAGATGGCGAAGAGGCACTGAATGCGCTCGATCAATTCAAGCCACACGTGGTGTTGCTAGATATCATGCTACCTGGCATGGACGGATTTGAAGTGTGCCGGTTGATGAAAGAAAGAGTTCGCGTTTCAATCATTATGTTAACAGCGAAAGACGATGTCGAGGAAAGAGTAAAGGGACTTGCCATGGGCGCAGATGATTATGTCGTCAAACCGTTCGCTTTTGCCGAACTGAAAGCTCGTATTGAAGCCCGGTTCCGCACACAGTTTCCAGAACTCTCCGATGTGCAGAGAATTGGTAAATTTGAAATCGACAAAGCGCAAAAGTTGATCCGATACGAAGGGAATGCCTTGTCGCTCTCCAAAACCGAGTATGCTCTTCTCGAACTCTTGCTCGAATCGCCGGGAGTGGCACTGACAAGAGAACAAATTTTGAATCATGTATGGGGCGACAACTTCTCAGGAGAGGACAATATTCTTGAAGTGTACATCCGCTATTTGCGGCATAAACTCAACGACTCAAAGCGGCAATTGATTCGTACGGTACGGGGAGTCGGCTATCGTGTGGATATTCAGTAGAGCGCGGAAACAGGGTCCCGCGACTTTACTGAGCGAGCTCTACAGCAGATACATGGTCATCATTACTCTGCTCATTGTGCTGCTGGGGCTCGCCCAGTTTCAATCGATTCATGAAGGGTTGTATACGACAGGCGCTAATAGCCTCAATTTTGCCATCAATGATGCGTTATCGGAGCCTTTTGTGGTGCAACAGGTGAAAGATGGCCAGTTTATTTCACTGGCGCCAAGACTGATTAATTTGCTGGCAATACGCGGCATTAATGTGAGGATTCTGGGCCCCAACCGTCAAGTGCTCGGAGAACGAACGTCAAAATACGACCCCACCAGATTGGTTCCTTTTGTTTCTAACGAGGAATTTAACAGCAAATCAAAAGTAATTTCCATTCCACTCAAATATAACGTCCAAACCTATACCACAGAGTCCAACAATCAAGTGGTGTTGTTTGCACGTATTGGTGCAGACCCCATCCAAGGCTATATTGAAATCGGTTATGACCAGTCCCTCTATAATTCCGTTTTATACCAACAAGTATTAAATTTCCTGCTGATTAGTATTGTGGTGATCCTGCTTGCCATCGCGGTAATTATCCCTGTGGTGCGAGCACCTTTGTTGCCACTGCATCATTTGATCAATACAGCCACGCGGATCAAGTCAGGCGCCTTTCAGGAACGACTTCCGGTCATGGGCCCAAAAGAGACTGTCCGATTGGCGGAAGTGATCAACGATACCCTTGATGAACTGGCCAAAGCGGTTCAGCGGGAACAGACGGCAACGGTGAGAATGAAGCAATTCGTCTCTGATGCATCGCACGAACTTCGCACCCCGCTTACCGCGGTAAGGGGGTTCACTGATGTCTTGTTGCGCCGCATTGAATATTATTACAGAACGTTTGCCGTTTTTAAGGAAAGCGATGATGAATATGGTGAACATGAAGAGGAAATGCAAGGCATCATGCTTCCTCTGGAACAATTTGAAGACACTAGAAAGGCACTAACCGCTATGCAACGGGAGACGGCACGACTCGAAGGATTGGTCAAGGATCTTTTGCAACTGGCCCGCCTTGATGGAGGTTTAAAGCCACAGCTGGAATCGATGGATCTGTCCAAACTCGTTGAGGAATTACGTCCACAATTTGAGATTATTGCAGGGAAAAGAAAAATGATTTACGACCTGCAAGCTGCGGTCACTTCTGCGGATCCAGCGATGGTGAAGCAGATCATTTACAACTTGGTGGCTAATGCCATTCAGTACACGGATGGAACTAGCGGGCAGATTATCGTAACTGTGTTGCCGATTCATAACAATAAGGCAAGACTGAGCGTCAAAGACAATGGTCCGGGTATTTCTGAGGAACAGATGGCGAAAATTTTCGACCGTTTTTTCCGTGCCTCTGTGGCAAGAGAGCGCGCTCCTGGCGGGGCGGGGTTAGGACTCTCCATTGTGTCGGAAATCGTACGTCTACACGATGGCGAGATTAAAGTATTCAGCAAACTTGGATATGGAACCGAAATGCGAGTTGACTTGTGAGACTTGGGAGATGAAGTAATGAAAGTGATTAAAATTGCGCCGAGAGGCTATTGTTATGGCGTAGTGGACGCGATGACGCTGGCGACTCAGGCAGCGAGTCAGCGGGATTTGCCAAGGCCCATTTACATTCTCGGCATGATTGTTCATAACGCCTATGTTGTCGAGGCGTTTGATAAACTGGGCGTCAAAACGCTGGACGGTCCCAATCGGTTGGAGATACTTGAGCACATCGACCGAGGCACCGTCATTTTTACTGCTCATGGCGTATCCCCTGAAGTGAGGTTGCGTGCTGAGCAACGAGGATTGCGCGTGATTGATGCCACCTGTCCTGATGTGACGAGAACGCATGACCTGATTGAGCGAAAAGTGGCGGAAGGGTACGATGTCGTCTACATTGGCAAACGGGGCCATCCAGAGCCGGAAGGCGCGGTAGGAGTGGCTCCTGAGCATGTGTTTTTGGTGGAAAAGCCTCTAGATGTCGATGAGCTGCCGGAAACATTGGGAAAGAGCAACCTGGAAGATTCGTCCCGAAAGATTGTCATTACCAATCAAACGACGATGAGTCAATGGGATACCAGGGAATTGGTGGAGACGGTGCTTACGCGTTATCCGATGGCAGAGGTATACAACGAAATATGCAATGCTACGCAAATCAGGCAAAACGCGGTGGCTAGTCAGGCGAAAGACGCGGATGTGTGCATCGTGGTGGGAGATCCCAGAAGCAATAATTCAGGGCGGCTCGCTCAAGTGGCGACGGAAATCGCCGGTGTGCCCGCCTATCGCATTTCTGATGTGACGGAGATTAATAGGGATTGGTTGAACGGTGCAACCGTGGTAGCAGTCACTTCAGGCGCTTCCACACCAACCGCGATCACGCGGGAAGTGATTAATTTTCTTGAAAAATTCGACCCTGATGACTCTGCTACTTGGGAAATCACGCACACAGTGGATTATAGGCACTTGTTGCCCACAACGAAGCTGCGCAGGGAAGAATGATTGTGAAGAAAAAGGTGAGAAACGATGGAAGAGTTTCTGAGGAGTCTTTTTCTGTCTTTATCAAAAAACAAACGTGCGAATGAGTTGGCGAAGCAATATGGGCTGCGTTTTGGTGCCGATAAATTTGTAGCGGGTGAGACGATTGAATCGGCGATGGCAAAGGTTCAGGAACTGTATCAACAGGGCATTGCGGTAACGCTTGATCACTTAGGGGAATTTGTATCCGACGAAAGAGAGGCGCGGGAATCGACCGAATATTGTCTCGATACGCTGGATGCTATTTTTGATCACAAGGTTAACGTCAATCTCTCAGTGAAATTAACGCAATTAGGGCTCGATATCGACCCTGGTCTTTGCAAAAATCACTTGAGGCAAATCCTTGAGCGAGCGAAAGAATACGATCTGTTTGTTCGCGTGGATATGGAGGATTTCGGGCATTTGGCGATTACGCTCGAAATTGTCGAGGACCTCCGTCACCATTTTCATAACGTGGGGACCGTTATTCAATCCTATCTTTACCGCTCGGAGGAAGACGCTCGTCATCTCGTGGGGCTGGGAATTCCTCTTCGCATCGTAAAAGGTGCCTATAAGGAACCGCGAGAGATTGCCTATCCGGACAAAACAGATGTAGACGAAAATTACAAAAAACTAGTGCAAATTAGTCTCGATACCAGTGATTATACGGCGATCGCCACTCACGATGAGAAAATCATCGAATGGGTGAAAAACTATGTACGGGAGGAAAACATAAGGGCGCAACGATATGAATTCCAAATGTTGTATGGCATTCGCGCCTCACTTCAGCACCAACTGGTGAAAGAAGGATACCCTGTGCGAATTTACGTGCCGTTTGGGAACGACTGGTACGGATACTTTATGAGACGGTTGGCAGAAAGGCCTGCTAATGTGGCGTTTGTGGCCAGGGGAATTGCTAGAGGATAATGTTCGAATCCATTCAATTTTCAGTGCGTTTGCTTCATGAAAGTAGCATTATCCTATGTTAGGATAGTAAAAAGGAGTTTTTTAGGTGGTGAGCGCAATGCTCAAAGAGCAACCGACACTGAGAGATTGTCAGGAGTTTCATGAGTGGTTGGACAAGGAGAAGGGGTTTTCAAGGGAGTTGCCCCTGAACGTCATGTTGCTCGTAGAGGAAGTGGGAGAAGTAGCGAAAGAGATCCGTCGCATCGAATATGCGATTCGCGATCCTCAAAAAATTCATGTAGTGGAAAAGGCGAGAGACCATTTGCGTGAAGAATTAGCCGATTGCCTTGCTTATATTGTGAAACTTGCAAACTATACGGATATTGATCTCGAACAGGCATACGTGCAAAAAATGCGTTATAACATTCAGCGTGAATGGGTGGAGTAAAGATGAAAATCAGAAAAGCGGTAATTCCAGCAGCCGGTATGGGAACCCGGTTTTTGCCTGCGACCAAGGCGCAGCCTAAGGAAATGTTGCCTTTGGTGGACAAACCTGCGATTCAGTACATCGTCGAGGAAGCCGTGGAATCGGGAATTGAGGATATCCTGGTTGTCACTGGTCGGTTCAAGCGCGCCATTGAGGATCATTTTGACCGTTCGATGGAACTAGAAATGCACTTAGCCGAGCACGAAAAGCACGAAGTGTTGGAAGTTGTTCAGCAAATTTCCAACCTTGCCAATATCCACTACATACGACAACCGGAATTACTTGGACTCGGACATGCAATTTTTATGGCGAGGTCGTTTGTTGGCAATGAACCTTTTGCTGTCCTGCTAGGAGATGACATTATCCATTCAGAGGTGCCCGCACTGGTACAATTGCTCGATGTCTATGAGAAAGCACAAACTTCAGTGGTGGGTGTTCAAGAAGTACCGTGGGAGAACGTGTCCAGTTATGGCATTATTTCTGGGAAAAGCACAGATGGAATCAAGTACGAAATTAATGATCTGGTAGAAAAGCCATCGCTTCAGGATGCTCCGTCTAACCTCGCTATCGTTGGCAGGTATATCATTCATCCTAGTATTTTTTCGATTCTGGCGGATACGGCGCCGGGGAAACAAGGCGAGATCCAAATTACGGATGCGCTTTACACACAAATGCAATTGGAAGGACTGCATGCCTGCAAGATTGAAGGGCTGCGTTTTGATATTGGAGATAAACTTGGTTATATCAAAGCGACGATTGGCCTGGCACTCACCAGACCAGACATGCGTGAACCAGTTCTTCACTATATACAGACCTTGCTTGCGAGCGAGCAAAGAAAAGAGGTCTGAGTCGTGGAAAGTCAAGCGCAGTTCCTGCGGACACTAAGAGGGTTGGATGGTAAGCCCTACAGCGGCTATAAAGCCTTAAAAGGTGAGTATCATCTGGGGTTTTACAGTCTTGCTATAGATTACGTCCAGTCTGATCCATTTGCCCCGCCAACGAGAATTCGGGCAAAATTGCCAATGGACCTGTTACGGCTTTCTGCGAATGACATCAGTTCCCTTGAACAAAAAATAGCCACAGAAGATTTTTTAACAAGAAGGTTGGCTGCCGCTCTCTCGGAACTTGGCGCAAAACGCAGAGGAAGCGGCCGAAGTGGCTCCATTTTGATCGCGGTTCCTGGACAGGTGGTACTAGGGCGAAGCAGTGTGCTCATCACTCCAGAGACTATTGAAGTGCGAATGTCGATAGGACTTCCTGCTAATGGGAGGCGTATTAGGGCAAAAGATGCGGAAGCCATGCTGCTTGAAGATTTGCCCTTTCTTTTTGAATCGGCTTTTTCAAGGTCTGCTTTTCCATATGATCAACTTTCCTCTCATACCCAGCTGTACATGGATCAATGTGCACTGCGCAGGTCGTTGACAGATTCAGGACTAATCGCATTTATTGGCGAGGGATCGATTTTGGCGCGCAGAAGTGGTGTCAGTGATTTGCCGATGGATGAAGCGATGGCGGTACCGTTTAAGAGTCCGGACAGTTTGCGAGTGGTGAAAAAACTTCCAAGTGGTCGCACCGTTAGTGGAATGGGCATCAAACAAGGCGTGACACTCATTGTTGGCGGCGGCTTTCACGGAAAGAGCACGCTGCTTCACGCGATTGAGCAAGGCGTTTACAATCACGTCGAGGGAGACGGGAGAGAGTGGTGCATCACGAATTCGCAAGCGGTAAAGATCCGTGCGGAAGATGGGCGCAGGGTGAGTCGCGTAGACATTTCCGGGTTCATCAACCACTTGCCAAGAGGCAGGTCGACCACCACATTTAGCACACAGGATGCCAGCGGGTCGACCTCTCAGTCTGCCGCCATCGTCGAGGCGATTGAACTCGGAGCCACTGCTCTCTTGATGGATGAAGATACTTGCGCGACGAATTTCATGATCCGCGATGCAAGGATGCAAAAATTAATTGTAAAAGAAAAAGAACCTATCACGCCGTTTGTCGATCGTGTTCGTGAACTGTACGATCAGCTTGGCGTTTCCACGGTTCTCGTCATCGGAGGTTCCGGAGATTACCTTGATGTGGCCAACGTGGTCATTGATATGGATGAGTATCGCCCCTATGATTTTACTGAAAAAGCGAAGCAAGTGTCCGAGCAACTTCCCGTGTCAAGACAAAAAGAAGTGACTGCCCCTCTAAATCCGATTCGTGCGAGACATCCCCACCCCCAAAATTTGCGGAATCACTTAGAACGAATTGAGGCAAAAGCCTTTCCTACACTTCACGTTGGCGATGAATTTGTGGATCTCAGTGCGCTTGAGCAGATGGTGGACGAGGGTCAATTGCGCGCGATTGCAGCGCTCATGCGCTATGCTCTCCATTCCTATGTGGATGGGTCTGTTCCGCTTCGAACAGTGGTGGAAAAGTCCATTCAACAGGTTCTGAATCACGGATTTGAATCGATCAGTTCAAATGAAGGTTGTTCAGGGTTCTATACGCTTCCTAGGGCGCTTGAGCTTGGGATGGCTTGGAATCGGGTGCGATCACTCACAATACGATAATGTAATTGATACGATCGGAAAAAGGTATTCTGCTGTCAATCGGGTACAGAAGCATTAGATCCACTCGAGAATGGGAGGAACCGATGCTAATGACCCGGTTGAATGTATTTGTGGTAATCATATGTGTATTTTTGCTAGGCGGGTGTGGAATATCTACGCAGCATCTGCCGGATTCCATGCCAACCCCTACGACGGAAGGCAACATGACGCTTTATTGGGGGCCACAGGTTAAAGTACGTGCGTTGCAAATGATTCACAATAGCACTTATTTTTGCCATTTTAGTGTCTATGAGTTATCGGATGCGGACATTTTGAAGGCATTGGTGGATGCGAAAAATCGCGGTGTGGATGTGGAAGTGGTGGTGGACCAGACAGAGCAGCAGTCCCAGTCAGTGGCGGTGCCATTCTTAAAGGATGCAGGGGTAAAAGTGAGGTCATTGTCCATACCCAGTGGCATTTCGCATATCAAGTTACTTGTGGTCGACACGAAATCAGGAATGGAAAGCTTGATGGGCGGAATGAATTTTGGGCGGGAAAGTCTCTATAATCATGACGCTTCAGTATGGGTCAGGCATGCGCCAGGCAGTTATGAGGATGTGTTTCAACGGGATTATGCCTCTGCAGGGGGAATTTTGAATGTTGCTCCTGTGTACCCTGCCCCGATCATTGTGGACAGGCATATTGCACCGGTCATGCTCGATGCTATTGCTGAAGCGAAGAGGAACATTGAGATTGAGGCATTCGCATTGACGAGTAAGCCCTTTATCGCGGCACTGATGGCTGCCAAATCGAGAGGAGTCGAAGTCAAGGTGGTGCTGGATCCTCACGAATCTTATGACAGGAAAACCGCGAGTACGCTAAAAAAAGCAGGAATTGCAACTTGTTTTTATCGTCCGTTACAAGATGAACTTCTCCATGCCAAAATCATGTCAATCGATGATGGCCGTATTTTTTTTATCGGAAGCTCCAATTTTTCACGACAAGCGTTTGAAGTGAATCACGAAGGGGATATGGAATTGTTGCATGTCCCTCTTTTTGGGAAAAAACTCAATGAAGATATCCAACACATGTTTGAATCTGGTGGTGTGAGTGTTTAATCATGAGTAGGAATTGGCGTTTTGTGACTTCCTTCGACCATCGTTTGGAAAGTGCTGCGACCCGTGTTCGGAAAAAATCATCTATGCTGGATGCTACGTTTGTCTTTTTTGCCCACTTTGGTCCGGCGCTGTTCTTTCTGGAGCTGTTCCTGCTAATTGTGTTTGCATTATCGAGGCATCAAGGAATCAAACACACCTTACTCTCAGTCTTGGTAGCGATGATGGCTGCAGTAACAACAAAATTAATCGTCGATCCCATAGCGTACAAAATTGGCAGGAATCGCCCCTTTGTGACGTATCACTATAAGCCGCTATTATCGAAAAACGCACAGGATCCTTCTTTTCCGTCCAATCATGCAGGTGGAGCGCTGGCGCTCGCAACCGTACTTGTTGCGCAGTTTCCTCAAGTTGAGGTGATCACTATCCTGTTAGCCTTGTTGGTTATTCTCTCTAGGCTATATACAGGGCTCCACTATTTGTCTGATGTGATGGCCGGAGGATTGGTGGGATTTTTAGTAGCGATGGTTTATTTGTGGGTAATGAGATGACAATAAAGGAGTAAAGTAAACATGGGTTAATCTGGAGGAGTAGGATTGCAAAGACTTTTGGCAGCAACAGTTTTCTTGAACCTTGGTTTTTATTTGGTCACTCCTGATGTAAAAGCATCTTCGTATACCATCAGCATCACGGATGAACGGATCGTCCCTAATGTGATCGCGGTTTCTGCGAATGAAAAAGCACACTTCACCATCCATAATTATGGGAAGAAAACACACAATTTTGTGTTGCCTGCATTTTACATTTTTACACCGAATTTATCTCCCCAAGAGGGTACTACCGTTGAATTTGTTCCAGAAAAAAAAGGGATGTTTTCATTCTACTCAGATACAGGGGGGAAACCTGAACCTGGTCTTTCTGGAACTATGCAGGTGAAGTAAGCCTCGTGTTATGATGAATATAGATGGGATTGGTGATTTGGACCAACCTGAGAGGGGGCTGTCCTTTCGAATAACTAAACCTGGTTCATGAGGAATCAGAAAGGGCAGTCCCAGTCAGGGCAGCGAATCAACCTAGTTTGATATCGAGGTCACGACCGCCGATCACATGAAAATGTTGGTGAAAGACAGATTGTCCAGCGGATCTTCCTTTGTTGGTTAACACGCGGAATCCCGTTTCTGCAACTCCGGTGACACGTGCTACTTCTTGGATGGCATGGATTAGTTCCACTATAAGTTCGGTCTCCGATACCGGAATTTCCATCAGGGAATCATAGTGGGCCTTGGGAATGACGAGGACGTGGACAGGAGCCACTTTATTGATGTCTTCAAAGGCTACCACCAGTTCGGATTCATAAACCTTTTTTGAGGGAATCTCGCCTTGTACAATTTTGCAAAATATGCAATCCATATTTTCCCGCCTTTCATCAATGTTCATTTTTTAAAAATCATATCAAAGTAAAGGAGATTCGCCAAATGTCAAGTAGTGAACCAATGAATGGGACGGAGTGGCAAGAAGGAGTGGCATATGCAAGGGGGAGGTTTGTGGCACCAGCGGAAGCCGTAATTCCGATTGATGACCGAGCCCATCAGTTTGGCGATGGCATTTACGAAGTGATTCGCGTGGTCAGGGGGCGTCCATTATTGATGGATTATCACATGGAGCGCTTTGAAACCAGCGCCAATGCCATTAAATTGCGCTTAGACCGTTCCATGGAGGAATTGCGTCAGTTGGTACTTGAGGCGATTTCCCGATCTGGCTACTCCGATGCGCAGGTGTATTTTCAATTATCAAGGGGGCTTGCTAGACGAGAACATGCTTTTCCTAATATTCCAAGCCATCTTTCACTAACCGTTCGCGAAATGGACGATTCAGCATTTGATGGAGTTCGCGAGCATGGGCTCAGCATGACTTGGACAGATGATATCAGATGGAAGTTATGCTACATAAAATCGCTCAATCTGCTGCCCAATGTGATGGCAAAACAAGCGGCCCTCGACGCTGGCTATCAGGACGCGATATTTGTGCGAGACGGATTTGTCACCGAGTGCACCAGTAGCAATATTGCTATTGTCAAAGGACAAACCGTGTATACGCATCCTGCCAATGAGAGGGTGTTGCACGGTGTTACCCGTCGTTTTGCCCTGGAATACCTAAGAGAGGCGGGAGTGGAAGTTCGGGAAGAAATGTTTACGATGGAGGAATTGATGCAAGCTGATGAGGTATTCACTATGAGCACCATCACTGAATTTGCTCCTGTCGTGAAAGTGAACGGCACTGATGTGGGGAATAGGACAAAATCAAAAGGCAGTATGCTTCGCCAATTACAATCTGCGTATCAAGCGCAAATCAAGCAAAATTAATGATTGCTGAGGATAACTACCAAGACTAATCGATCTTTTTACAAAAAAGAAAATTGACCAATCAGTCAAAAAGTGATATTTATTGTGATAGAGACTTTGATTCATAGTAAGCAGGAAGCTAAGGAGGTTGATTTGCGTGCGACCGATTCGGCGAGCAGCCGTTTTAGGCTCTGGGGTGATGGGAGCCGCCATTGCGGGCCATCTTGCTAATGTTGGCATTCCGAGCCTGCTCCTTGATATTGTTCCGAAGGAGCTGACACCAGAGGAACAGAAGAAAGGCTTGACACTTGAGCATCGTATGGTGAGAAATCGCATTGCGGAATATGGAAAAACAGGGCTTTTAAAAGCAAAACCGGCACCGCTATTCCAACCGGAAACAGCAGCATTGATAGAAGTGGGTAATTTTGAAGATGATTTTGCACGGATAAGTGAATGCGATTGGATCATTGAAGTAGTGGTAGAAAATCTGGCAGTGAAGCAAAGCGTGCTCGCGCGAGTTGATGAGTTTCGTTCCTCAGGTTCGATCGTCAGTTCCAACACTTCCGGCGTCTCGATTACTGCAATGTCCGAGGGTAGGTCAGAGGATTTCCTGAAGCATTTTCTTGGCACCCATTTTTTCAATCCCCCGCGTTACATGAAGTTGTTGGAGATCATCCCGACCTCACACACTCTTCCTGATGTCGTAAATGGCATGCAGGAATTTGCGGAAGTGGTGCTTGGCAAAGGAGTGGTGTTGGCAAAGGACACTCCGAATTTTATTGCCAACCGCATAGGGACGTACGGATTGTTAGTGACGCTCCAGGAAATGAAGAAGACGAGTTTTGGCGTTGATGAAGTGGACTTGTTGACAGGACCAGTACTGGGCCGTCCAAAGAGTGCCACTTTTAGAACCCTCGACATTGTGGGACTCGACACTTTCGTTCATGTCGCGCGCAATGTACTTGAAAATACGAATGATCCAGAAGAAAAATCAGTATTTGAAGTTCCTTCCGAACTACTGCAAATGGTGGAAAAAGGCTGGATCGGCGATAAGCGCGGCCAGGGCTTTTTTAAACGCGAAAAAACGCAAAGCGGTCGTGAGATTCTTGCGCTTGATCTGACGACGATGGATTATCGCCCGCGCCGCAAGCTGGCTTCCGCATCATTTGAAGCGGCAAGAAACGCGAGTAATCTAAACGATAAATTGAAAGCGCTTGTCTACGGTAAGGACCCGGCGAGCGTGTTTATCTGGAACGTGCTGAAGCGAGTTCTTATCTACAGCGCCAACATGTTGGGGCAAATTGCAGATACCGTCACCGCAATCGACGATGCCATGAAATGGGGTTTCAACTGGGAACTCGGCCCCTTTGAGACATGGGATGCGATTGGCGTCGAGAAGTCCGTTAAGCGGATGCAGGAAGAAGGGGATACCATTCCCGGCTTCGTGCTCGAAATGCTGAAAAACGGCAAGACGTTTTATGACCGCAGCAAACCGGGCTATCGCGTCTTTTTTAACGGTGCGAGCTTTGTTTCTGCGCCAAACGATGTACGTAAAATTGACCTTGCCGCATTAAAGGAAAGCGGCAAGAAAGTGTTTGGCAATAACGGTGCCAGCCTGATTGATCTCGGGGATGGGGTCGCGTGTCTGGAACTTCACTCACCGAAGCAGGCGATTGGTGCTGACATCATCAACATGATGTACAAATCAGCCGATGAAGTGGAGAAAAATTTTGAGGCATTGGTGATTGGCAGCGAAGAAGTCAATTTCTCTGTGGGCGCCAACCTGATGCTCATGTTGATGGAAGCCCAGGATGATAATTGGGACGAAATCAATCTCGTGATCAAACAATTCCAATATGCGAATATGCGGATGAAATATTTGAAAATACCCGTGGTGGCAGCGCCTTATGGACTAACGCTTGGAGGCGGCACGGAAATTGCAGTTTCGACGCATGCCGTGCAGGCTTCGGCTGAAACCTATATGGGGCTCGTCGAAGTTGGCGTAGGACTCATCCCTGGTGGTGGTGGCAACAAGGAACTACTTATTCGCATGATGGAAAAAGCGCCAACTGGTGTTGATATCCCTGTGATGCCGCTCGTCCAGCAAGCGTTTGAAACGATTGCGCTAGCCAAAGTATCGACAAGCGCAAGGGATGCGCAGAAACTCGGCCACCTGCGACCTACGGACGGTGTGACGGTGGGACGCGATTACCTGCTTTACGATGCAAAACAGAAGGCGCTCTCCATGGCAAAGAACTTTGTGCCCAAAAATCCAGCAAAGATCAAGGTACAAGGGGAAAATGGCGCTGCGCTTCTGAAGATTGGCGTGTTTGGAATGAAAAAGAGCGGATATTTGAGCGACCACGATGAAAAGATCGCCAAGCACTTAATTCGCGTGTTGACAGGCGGAAGTGTGGCGGAAGGAACCATGGTGAGCGAAGACTACCTGCTTGATCTCGAGAGGGAAGCGTTCCTTTCGTTGATTGGCGAACCGAAAACGCAAGCGAGAATGCAGCACATGTTGCAAAAAGGCAAACCACTTCGCAACTAACGATAGCGATGAGGAAGAGGAGGTTAACGCGATGAAAGAAGCAGTGATCGTGGCGATGGGGCGAAGCGCGATCGGGAAGGCTGGCAAAGGCTCGCTGCGTCAAACCCGTCCGGACGATTACGGCGCCGCCGTACTGGAAGGCGTTTTGAAGCGCGCTGGACAATTGGACCCAGCATTAATCGAGGATCTGATTATTGGATGCGCGACACCGGAAGCAGAGCAAGGGATGAACATGGCTCGCATTATTGCACTGCGCGCAGGATTGCCAACATCCGTTGCAGGGATGACGGTCAATCGCTTCTGCAGTTCCGGATTGCAGACGATTGCAATCGCCGCCCAGAGCATTCAGACGGGTATGAACGAAGTGCTGGTGGCAGGTGGCGTAGAAAGCATGAGCCGACTGCCGATGGGGGGATACAATATTTCTCCTAACCCATATTTGGCGGAAAATTACCCAGAATCATATATGTCTATGGGTCATACGGCAGAAGAAGTGGCAAGGCGTTTTGAAATATCCCGCTCGGAACAGGACGAATTTGCGCTTCGCAGCCACCAACGCGCTGCAGCGGCGATTGAATCCGGGAAATTTAAAGAAGAAATCATTCCTTTTGAAGTGACCTTGTCCGATACGGATGAATCAGGGAAACCACGTGCTAAAAAGATGGTCTTTGATACAGATGAGGGAGTCCGCAAGGACACTTCTCTTGAAGCGTTGGCCAAATTAAAGCCTGCCTTCAGCGTGACAGGAACGGTAACCGCTGGTAACTCATCGCAAACCAGTGACGGAGCTGCGGCGCTAGTAATGATGTCAGCGGATCGCGCGGCAAAAGAAGGACTTAAGCCACTCGGTGTGTTTCGTTCCTTTGCGGTAGCTGGCGTGGACCCAGACATTATGGGGGTCGGTCCAGTAGCGGCTGTGCCGAAAGCACTGGAAAAGGCCGGTCTTACCATCGATGATATGGACCTCATTGAATTGAACGAGGCGTTTGCCTCGCAATCACTTTATGTCATCCGGGAACTGGGCATGAATCCGGAAAAAGTGAACGTAAGTGGCGGTGCCATTGCGCTTGGTCATCCACTTGGATGCACAGGTTCCAGGCAAACCGTCACGCTGCTCCACGAACTTGCTCGCCGCAATGGACGCTATGGGCTAGTCACCATGTGTATCGGCGGCGGTATGGGTGCGGCTGGTGTGTTTGAACGCGTATAATCAAGGGATGAGAACCCTGATATTGAGAGGAGATAGACGATAATGAGTGAACAAAGGGAATACGGTGCTGCGTTTTTTGTCAAAGCGACCACACCGGATCTGGTTTTTACACCAGAAGAGTTCAATGACGAGCACAAGATGATTGCCAAAACTACGCTGGATTTTGTGCAAGGGGAAGTGCTCCCAGTTGGTGAGCAACTCGAGCATCAGGATTGGGACCTTACGGTTAAATTGATGAAAAAAGCGGGCGACCTTGGACTTCTCGCAGCTGATGTGCCGGAAGCTTATGAAGGACTTGGCATGGATAAAGTCAGTTCAGCACTGATAACGGAATACCTCACACGCGGTGGTTCCTTTGCACTGTCGCAAGGCGCACACGTGGGGATTGGAACGTTGCCGATTGTGTTTTTTGGTAATGAAGCGCAAAAGAAAAAATACCTTCCTGATCTGTCATCTGGCAGAAAATTTGCTGCCTATGCACTGACCGAACCTGGTTCCGGTTCTGATGCGCTCGGCGCGAGAACTACGGCCAAACTTTCTGAAGACGGGAAGTACTATGTACTCAACGGAACGAAGCAATATATCACCAACTCTGCTTTTGCAGACGTGTTCATCGTCTACGCGAAGATCGACGGTGAGCATTTCTCAGCGTTTATTGTGGAACGAGATACTCCAGGACTCTCGACAGGCCCTGAAGAAAAGAAAATGGGCATCAAGGCTTCTTCCACTCGTCCGCTCATTTTGGAAGACGTGAAAGTGCCTGTTGAAAATCTGCTCGGTGAAGCCGGAAAAGGCCATCAAATTGCCTTTAACATCCTGAATATTGGCAGATACAAATTGGCAGTTGGTTGTGTTGGTGGTTCGAAAGCCGCCATCGAGGCATCGGTGACCTACGCAAAAACAAGGGAACAATTTAAGCAACCGATTTTCAACTTCCCGCTCATGCAATCGAAGATTGCGGACATGGCCGCACGCACCTATATTGCAGAGAGCGCTGTTTACCGCACGACTGGTGCAATTGACAAAGCACTTTCTGAACTCGATCTTAGCGGCGAATATTCTGGTTCTGAATCGGCGAAAGCGATCAGTGAGTTTGCGATCGAATGTTCGATCAATAAGGTCCTTGGTTCTGAAGTGCTTGATTTTGTGGTCGATCAAGGTGTTCAAATTCACGGTGGCGCTGGGTTTATTCAAGATTATCCAATCGAACGGATGTATCGTGATTCCCGGATCAACCGCATTTTTGAAGGTACCAACGAAATTAATCGCCTGCTGATTCCCGGCACCTTAATGAGAAAAGCCATGAAAGGCGAAGTGGCACTGCTTCAAGCCGCTCAGGCACTGCAAGGCGAACTGATGGGCATGATCGAACCAGCAGACGAATCGGCGGTACTTGGCCGCGAAGCGTATGCCGTAGAAATGACGCGCAAATTGATTTTGCTTGTCGGCGGAATGGCCGTTCAGAAATATGGCACCAAACTCGATCAAGAGCAAGAACTCCTCTCGAATATGGCAGATATGGCCATTTACCTGTACGGAATGGAGAGCGGTCTGGTGCGCGCACAAAAAGCGATAGCAAGCGGTGCTGCTAATGCGGAATTGCAAGCTGACTACGTGCGTCTCTATGTTGCGGAAACCTTCCCGCTCGTGGAACAATTTGCAAAAGACTCTGTTGGCGCGATGGAAGAGGGAGACACGCTACGCACCACCCTTTCTGTAGTCAAGAAACTGACAAGGTACACCGCACCTAATACAGTGACGCTCAAACGCAGCATCGCAAAGCGTCTTGGTGACGCAGAAAAATACCTGGCGTAATCAATAGCAATCAAATAAACAGGGTTTGAGACTAAAATGATCTCAAGCCCTGTTTTTTTATGCGTTTTTTTGGTGACCCCTCATCATGGAATGGATGAGCGGCAACCAGACTTTCTGTTCGACAGTCACATCGAATGCAGACATCACATCGATAGATTGGGAATGCATTAGTGTTGTGTGACTAGGTATCGGTGATGTGTAACGAAAGGCGGAATCGGATTTTTGCAACGTCGAAATGAACACCCTGTATTTTCTGCTCAAATTACTCGGTCCCGCTACATTTTGTGGAGTGTTCCTCTTTGTATGATGAGATAATCCAGGATGTAAAAGTGTGTTGCGCAAAATAGGAAATTCTCCACGAAACATGATATCCTTTTTAGGGAGCAAATAAATAATGACATTTCTCTTGACGCCAAACTTTAACGCAGTCTGAACCTGGTTGTAAAAGACATCGATCCGATTCCCAATGATCGCTCCTCCGGTATCATCTGCAATGCGAACGCCGAGTCCCGGGATGTAGACTGGGGTTCCATAAGGAATGACCTGTGGATCTACCGCGATGGACAGTCCTTGAACGGCTTTTTGGCCAGTGGAAGTAACATCATAACCGGGTTGACCAGGCATTTTGCCGGTGGACTCGTAGCCTGCCGTATAGGCCGTCAACGTGCAGATCATCGCTTTGGCAGTCTTCGGTAACGCAGAGGGTCTGTTGGGAATTTTCAAACGCTCACCTACGTAAATCATGTCAGGGTTAATCAACTGATTTAAGCTTGCAATATTTTGTACGGTGGTGTGAAAAGCGCTGGCAATGGCGGACAATGTATCTCCGCTTTGTACGGTGTAAATGGCAGTTGGTGATGATACACTTGTCAATGGGTTCTCGTTTTTGCCTATGGCTACTTTTATGGAATAACTGCCGAGTGCAAGAAATACAAGCGCGATCATGAATAAAAGGTGACGCTTGAATCTCATAAGTT
Organism: Bacillota bacterium; assembly: GCA_021799325.1. GTDB lineage: Bacteria > Bacillota > Bacilli > Alicyclobacillales > SLC66 > JAJZCL01. The sequence goes on from JAJZAS010000001.1 coordinate 21,329, forward strand.
GGCTCCTTTCCTCATTTTCTTGGCAGTATTTACTAAATTGATAAATTGTAAACCTCATAGTGGATATTTTTTTGATGGGAGCGGTTATTTTGCATTTCAGTATCTTCATTGGACTTGTCATTTTGGTTATTTTGCTAGTGATCGGTTGGGGGGCCTTGCGCTTTCACCGAAAAGGAGATTTTGCGTTTCGCATCAAAAAGTTGCAAAAAAGGACATCTGAACTGATTTCCAAAGTGATGGATTTTGAAAATGAGTCAGATTATTTCTCGCTTTATGAAAAAGCAGAGGAGAAGCGTTTGATTAAAGAAGTGGAGGCGGAAATGGGGGAAGTCAATGAAATGGCAGTCGATGTGAGTGAACATTTGGGAGCGTTGTTAAAGCGATCAAATAGTCTGTTTGATTTTTCCGACCTGTATGTGGATATAGGGATTCAGGAAGAAAAGTTGGAAAAAGCGGAGGCAACATATCAAGTGGCATCTGCTAAACTACAGAAGTTGCCCAAAATATAAGTAGGCAAGAATGACTGGTTGAATCGAAGGGTTTATGATAAGATAAATTTGACTGAGCGCTCGATCGGCAAAGGAGGAGAACCTTTGAGCGGAATGGGACCAATTTCAACACCGGTAAAGGACCCTGAACTGGTTCGTGTCCGTCGCGAGCAGATTGTGATGGCGGCAACGAAGCTTTTTGCTGAAAAAGGTTATCACAAAACCACCACGCGGGAAATCGCGCGCGAAAGCGGATTGGGGACCGGCACTTTATATGAATACGTCAATTCAAAAGAAGATATTTTGTACCTGGTTTGTGACATGATTCATACGCAGGTGGAGGATAGACTGCGGATGGTCACTTCACAAGGCAACACGGTCGTAGAGAGAATGCCGCTGATTTTCAATGGCTTCTTTCGAGTGATGGATGAATTGCAGGAATGGGTTCTGCTTATCTATCAGGAAACCAAGTCGTTGCCGGGAAATTACATGGAATATGTGCTCGCAAGAGAAGAGAGGATTACAGAGTTTTTTGCGGATTTGCTCCGCGCCGGAATTGAGGATGGTTCGTTTGTCATTGAGCCGGAGGTGGTTTCTTTAATGGCTCATAATATTGTGGTTTTAGGTCAAATGTGGGCGTTCCGGCGTTGGTCGCTACAAAGGAAGTATTCCTTAGAGACCTTCATTGAAACGCAAACTTCCTTACTGATGAGAGAACTTGTCGCACAGGAAAGATAGACCAGGAACGAGAAGGAGGATTTATATGGAAACTGAACGATATCTGCCTCAACATCAAGTTCGTTTTGTTACGGCAGCGAGTTTATTTGACGGTCATGATGCATCTATCAATATTTTTCGCCGCTTATTGCAGGCGAGCGGCGCTGAAGTGATTCATTTGGGACATAACAGGTCCGTAAAAGAAATTGTCGATGCGGCCATCATGGAAGATGCGCAGGCGATTGCGATTAGTTCCTATCAAGGCGGACACATGGAGTTTTTCAAATACATGGTGGATATGCTAAAAGATCGCGGCGCAGGCCATATCCGTGTGTTTGGCGGTGGCGGAGGTGTCATCGTACCTCGCGAAATTGAGGAGTTGCACGCATATGGGGTGGCACGCATCTACTCGCCTGACGATGGCCGGGCGTTGGGGCTACAAGGCATGATCAACGACATGTTGAGAAAGTCCGACTGGCCGACTCCCAAGGCGCGCGCCGCCGCTTTTTTGGAAGGTAATGAAAAGTTGGAAAAAGACGATACCTTGACCATTGCCGAACTGATCAGTCTGGTAGAAGAGAATGTGGGCGATCGGAAGGCATCGGCAAGTGTGCTAGAAAAAGTGAAGCAAGAAAAACAACCAGACAGTGTCATCGTAGGCATGACTGGTACAGGTGGCGCGGGGAAAAGTTCGTTAACCGATGAGCTAGTCAGGCGCTTTTTGCGCGATTTTAAGGACAAATCGGTCGCTATCCTTTCGGTGGATCCTTCCCGGCAAAAAAGTGGTGGCGCACTGCTTGGCGATCGCATTCGCATGAATGCGATCCACGATGATCGCGTGTATATGCGTTCGCTTGCAACGAGGAAGTCGCATTCAGAACTGTCACTCGCGATTCAGGATGCCATACAGGTCGTGAGAGCAGCGGGTTTTGATCTGATTCTCGTCGAAACAAGCGGGATTGGCCAAGGAGATGCCGCTGTTTCAGAGATCGCAGATGTCAGCGTCTACGTCATGACAGCAGAATTTGGCGCACCATCGCAACTCGAAAAAATAGACATGCTTGATTACGCAGATCTCGTCGCGATCAATAAATTTGACCGCAAAGGTGCGAACGATGCACTGCGACACGTGCAAAAACAAATTCAGCGCAACTTCAACCGTTTTCACGAACCGCTTGATGCGATGCCTGTCTATGGTACGATCGCGAGCCAATTCAACGATATTGGCACCAATTCGCTATACTTGGCACTGATTGGTGCCATCAATGAGAAAAAAACTTTTTCGTGGCAAAGTAGGTTATCCCTCGTGACAGGAATCCCCACGCGTACCTCGTTGATACCTGGTGATCGGGTGCACTATCTGCTGGATATCGTGCAGAAAGTGAGAGGCTATCGCGCAGAGGTCGAAGAACAAGCCACGTTTGCACGAACGCTGTTTCAACTGGAAGGCGCAAAGGCCGCATTGCAGGAAGATGGGGAGACGACACTTGCTGCCATTGATCGTAAAATGGAGACCATCAAATCCCGGTTAAGGCCAAAATCGCTCTCGGACATTGCTGAATATGCGGAAGTCGTGAGCCGTTACCGGGCGAAAGAATTGGTGACGGTCACGCGCGGAAAAGAGCAGCGTCAACCGCTTTATCACAAATCTCTCTCAGGACTGGACATTCCCAAAGTGGCAGTGCCAACACTCCACGATTATGGCGATATCGTGCGTTACATGGGGCTTGAGAATGTGCCAGGATCATTTCCCTATACAGCTGGCGTATTTCCGCTAAAACGCACGGAAGAAGAACCTCGACGTCAATTTGCGGGGGAAGGGACACCAGAGCGCACGAATCGAAGGTTTCACTTTTTATCTAAAGAAGATAAGGCGAAACGTTTATCTACTGCATTTGACAGTGTCACGTTATACGGAGAAGATCCTGCGGAAAGACCGGATATTTACGGAAAAGTAGGGGAGAGCGGCGTCTCCATCTGCACCCTTGAAGATATGGAAAAGCTATATGCAGGGTTTGATCTCATCGATCCGAATACCTCTGTGTCCATGACGATCAACGGACCCGCACCCATGATCCTTGCAATGTATTTAAATACAGCGATCAATCAGCAGGTCCGGGAAAAAGAAAGCGAACTGGGACGGTCATTAACGGATAGTGAACTGGTAGGTGTGAAAGAACAAACGCTACAGGTGGTCAGAGGCACGGTTCAAGCCGATATATTGAAAGAAGACCAGGGGCAGAATACATGCATTTTTTCAACTGAATTTGCCCTGCGCCTGATGGGAGACATTCAGGAATACTTTATCCAACACAAGATGAGGAACTACTACTCTGTTTCGATTAGCGGATACCACATCGCGGAAGCAGGGGCCAATCCCATTACGCAACTGGCGTTTACGCTTGCCAATGCGTTTACCTATGTGGAGTATTACCTTAGTCGCGGCATGAACATTGACGACTTTGCGCCAAATCTGTCCTTCTTTTTCAGCAATGGGATGGATCCAGAATACACTGTGATGGGTCGCGTGGCACGCCGTATCTGGTCGGTCGTGATCAAACACCTGTATAGCGGAAATGAACGCAGCCAAAAATTGAAATATCATATTCAAACCTCAGGAAGGTCATTGCACGCGCAGGAAGTCGATTTCAACGACATTCGTACTACCCTCCAGGCACTCCTCGCGATCTATGACAATACGAATTCACTTCACACGAATGCTTATGACGAGGCGATTACCACGCCTACAGAGGGCTCGGTGAGAAGGGCCATGGCCATCCAGATGATCATTAATCGAGAATTTGGCCTGACAAAAAATGAAAATCCGATCCAGGGTGCTTACATTGTCGAGGAATTGACAGACTTGGTTGAGCAGGCAGTGCTTGAAGAATTCCTTCGTTTGCATGAACGGGGTGGGGTGCTGGGTGCTATGGAACTGCAGTATCAGCGTGGCAAAATTCAGGAAGAGTCGCTTTATTACGAAACCCTCAAGCATTCAGGAGAACTGCCGATCATCGGCGTCAACACGTTTATCAATCCACTTACGCTTCAAGAAGACTATCAACCACCGGAACTCGAGCTTGCGAGGGCGACAAAGGAAGAAAAAGAACAGCAGATCACCTCTCTCAGGCAGTTTCAGTCCATGCACCAAGATGAAGCAAAGAGTGCGCTTGAACGCTTGAAACACGTGGCAGAAAGTGATGGCAATGTGTTTGCAGAATTGATGGAAACGGTGAAAGTGGCAAGCCTTGGCCAAATAACCGCAGCGCTTTATGAAGTGGGAGGCCAATATCGTCGCAATATGTAATTATGGTACAATACGGGCGAAACGGATTCTAGGAGGAATTTGATAGATGTCTCTCTTGCAGACACTGATTTTCGCCCTTGTACAAGGCATTACGGAATTATTCCCCATCAGCAGTGTGGGCCATGGGGTTTTAATTCCGTTTCTTTTTCACTGGCCCAATATTCAGTCGAGCCCTACTTTTTTACCTTATATCGTCATGCTGCATGTGGGGACCGCTGTGGCGCTGCTCATCTTTTTTATCGTGGACTGGCTGGTGTTTTTGCGTGCCGTATTTGTCCCTTCAAAGGCACCGAGCAAGCGTGAAGCTAAGATGGCAAGAAAAGAGTTTTTTCTGATCATAGTCGCCACGATTCCAGCAGTGATTTTGGGAGGGCTGTTTACTCACAAATTCGAAACACTGTTTGGGAATCCCCGCATCGCCATGATCTTTTTGATTGTCAACGGCATCATCTTGCTTTACGGAGACCGTTTAATGAAGCGAGCAGGGAGAAAAGAATCCCACGATTTATCCTATGGACAAGCCTTTATCATCGGCATTTTGCAGTCATTTGCCCTGATACCGGGATTTTCAAGATCAGGGATGTCCATGATTGGAGGACTTGTTTACGGCCTTCGCTACGAGGCGGCGGCAAGGTTCAGTTTTTTGCTTGCGACACCGATCATTCTCGGAGCAGCCGTAAAGGAACTGCCCAAGCTCCATCATGCGGCTCATGGTATGTTAACCATGGCGCTTATTGGTGGTCTCGTTGCGGGGATTGCCGCACTTTTCAGTACTTGGTTTCTCATGCGTTATTTTAAAACCAGAGAAGTGAGGGCGCTTCGCCCGTTTGGGATTTATTGCTTGATTGTTGGGGTGGGAACGTTAATTCTCAGCTTTTTCATATAAATATCATCGCCAATATTTTGAAATGTGGATAAAAATACTGCCTGATTGCAAACCTCTAACCAAGGGGGGATGACATGCGAACCTTGGTTTGGTTGAATTTGCGATCAGGCAGTACGCTTTTGATATGGCTGAATTCATTGTTTTTGGCAGCAATGGCGCTTTCGGGAACCTTCATCAACATCTACATATTTCGTGTGGATCATTCAATCGCCGCCATCGGTCAGTTTAATTTTTTCGAATACTTGGCATACCCCATTGCATTTCTGGCAGCAGGGAAAGTCTCCACCATCTTGAAAGAAATATGGTTTTTAAGGGTGGGCGTGGTGTTGCTCGCCGGGTTTTTTATTTGGATTATCACTCAGGGAAACGCGCCAAAAGTCGACCTTTCCATGCTGGGAATCCTGTACGGCTTTGGCCAGGGGATCTACTGGTTCGGATTCAATATCCTTAGTTTTGATTGGACAACGTGGGAAACACGGCCCTCCTTTCAAGGTACACTGGGTTTTGCTGGAGCCATCGCGACGACTGCATTTCCTTTTTTGGCAGGTATCCTTATTTCCAAGGCAAAAAATTATTCGGGATATTATATGGTTTTCCTCTTATCTTTGGCGCTTTTTGCTTTGTTGCTGTTGATTAGTGCAAAGGCAGCGCACAGTCCAAAAGAAAAGCAGTTCAATTTGCAGGAAGGGTTTCGCTTTCAGGGGGATCCTGATTGGTTTCGCTTGTGGTTGGGGACTATTGCATTTGGCCTTCGTGAAGGGGTTTATGCGTTTTTTATCAGCATTCTAGCCTATTCATTGACAAAGAGTGAAGAATTTTTCGGTTTGTACAGTTTGGTGATTGGGACCTTTTCTTTTAGCGCGTTTTTTTTGGCGGGTAAACTTCCAAAAT